>DASYZC010000063.1:0-15677 GCA_035949735.1 Candidatus Acidiferrales bacterium
GAGCACGTCAACGAGTCTCGCCGGGTGATTCGTGCATTGCTCGGTTCGAATGCAGAGACCGTCGTGCGTCGGCATCTTCATTCCGCGCTAGCCGCTATTATCCACCCGGAAGTCAAAACGGAGTTCCAAAGGCGGGCATCAAGCGATTGCCCGGTCACACCTGAACTCTTGACTCACTTTCTCGTATCCACCTACATTTCAGTGCTGACTTGGTGGCTAAACTCCAAAAACCCAGTTCCGCCAAAAAGTGTAGACGCAGCATACCGACAGCTCGTCCTGCCCTGCCTTGCGTCGATTTTCGGAGAGCGGCAGGCATATAAATCGGCGTAAATTTCCGCTATTACGTCATCGGCGCGGATGATTCATCCGCGCCGATAGCGTTGAGAATTTGGGTTGCGGTCCGCTGGACGTATTCAAGGCTTTCGCTAAGGAGCTTCGCATCACCGCCAGAGAGACCAATGTAGTCCTGCGCGGCACTCCCCGTTTCGAGGCCGACAGCGCTGCACACGACGAACGCGACGGCCTCAGCTTCGGTCTCGCGGACGCGCTTAGTCGTGCTGTTGCGGCGTTCGTCGCGGTGAAGCCGCTCGTGGGCTAGCTCATGTACTAGCGTCGCCACGGTTTCAGCCGGGGACTGGCCGGGTAGCAGCTTGATTTTCCCGCCTTCGGAGACGCCCTTCGCGGGCGCGATATCCGCCCAATATTCCAGCGCAATGCCTCGCTCCCGAACGAATTGTTCAGGCCGCCCACGATGCGCGCCCGGATCGCCGTTGACGCTGCCGATTTGGGGCAACGGATTTCCTGCGGTCATGCTCTCATCGAAAACATAAACAGCCCGGAAGCCCGGCCGATTGATGAGTTTTTCTCCGGCGCGCT
Source organism: Candidatus Acidiferrales bacterium (assembly GCA_035949735.1). GTDB lineage: Bacteria > Acidobacteriota > Terriglobia > Acidiferrales > UBA7541 > Palsa-295. The sequence continues at coordinate 877 of DASYZC010000063.1, forward strand.
CGGTGTCCACGTGGATGAGGACACGGTCGGCCATCTGCCCCTGGCTGCTGTAGCTGGTGACTGCGTAACCGAGGTCGATGTGCCGATTCTCCCCAATTGTTGAATATGACGGTGTGGCCTGAGTCGAGACGGACTTAACCGGCGCGATTCAGCACGCGATGGCGGCTCTCGAATGTGTTGCCGGGGATGTTTGTGGCGACAAGCAGGCCACTCTCGGCGAAATCATCAAACGATATCCGGGAACGATCACTACGCCACTTGATGATTCGGTTGCGACGGCTTGGGGCTACGCGTCCGAGATGGCCCGGCATATTCGGGAGGGGCGTAAGCCAGAGCGGAAGGATGTTGAGTTGATCGTCGGCTTAGCTGCTACAGTAGCGAATTGTCTCTGTCGCTGATCCAAAAAGCAATCGGCCTTCTCCGAGCCGCGTCGGAGAACAAAGAGAAAGGTTGGTCCCTACCGAGGTTGCTGCTTCTGACAACGAAAGCGGAAGATCAGGTCCGCTTCGCTCAGGCTGCTGTACTGCCTTAAATCTCAAGCCTTGCGAATCTCGAAGTACCGGACGATGTCGCCTGCGGCATCGGACTCGAGCGGAATCGTGACCAGTGAGTCGAACAATTCCCTTGCGACCTGGAAATGCGAATCCGCCCGCGCCAGATACAGGAAACGGAACTCGGAAAGTTGACGGAAAAGGGGCAGGTAAGCTTCAAGATGATGAACGAATTCGGTCATGCTCGCCTCGCTGCCCTGAATGAAGGTGAACGTCCCCACAGGAGAAGAGAGAGGCTCAGCGCCAACAAACATCGGGAACTTGCCAACGAAGTAGTGAGTCGTGGGCTGGGAGTCGCCTTGTCCGCGGGAAGAATCCGGCGAGAACCCCCCTCTCTTATACAGAGGCTTTGAGGGAGGGAAAAAGTGAGAAAAAACCTTTGGCAGTGATTCCTCTCTGCGAACTTCCACTCTTGCATTGCGCGTTTTCGGTGGCAGGCGCTTCCAAAGCCGTTAACAGCTTGTCGAAAACTGCAAGGGCGGGGCTTCAACCCGGCCATAAGCCGGTTGATTGCTCCAAGGGTTTGAACTCCCTGAAGGTTCGCAGCTAGTTTTTCGACCAGCTCCTAATGAGCGTCCTTGTAGTAAACCGGGAATGGCGGAACCATCGGCTTCGGCTGAGGATGCTCTTTCATCTCCTGGAGGAGTGTCTGCACGGCTTTTTCGAGTTGGGGATCGTGGCCTTCGCGCCAGGATTTTGGATCCATCTCGACTTCAATATCGGGAGGAACGCCTGTGTTCTCGATTCCCCAATGCCCTTCCGTAGTGAAAAACGCGAGGCTGGGCGCGGTTACGGAACCACCGTCGATAAGCGGAGGATATCCAGTAATGCCCACTTCTCCGCCCCAAGTCCTTTCGCCGATCAGCGGGCCGAGTCCGACGTGATGAAAAAACCACGGGATCAAATCGCCGCCGGAACCCGCGTACTGGTTAATCAGCATAGCCTTAGGGCCGAAAATTGCTTCAGTGGGTTCGGTCATCACAGCACCATTGGGCGTGTACCAATAATTCCAAAGCGTGCGCTGCAAATAGTTGATGATGTAATCGGCCGCCTGGCCTCCGCTATTGAAGCGGTCATCGATTATCACGGCCTGTTTGCCCACCTGCGCGAAGAAGTAGCGGTTGAAGGATGTAAAGCCTCCGGTGCCTGTATCGGGCAGGTAGACGTAGGCGATGCGGCCATCACTTAACCGATCCACAGTGCGCATGTTGTTCACCAACCAATCGCGGTGCCGCAAGGAAATTTCTTCGGCGATAGGGACCACGGTGACGTCGCGCGAACCGGAACCATCCGGATTGGGGCCGACTTTCAGCGCAACCTGCTGACCGGCCGTATTCAAGAAGAAGCTGTGGAGGTTGTCGCTGCTGTGGAGATCGCGGCCGTTCACGGCGAGAAGATATTCGCCGGGCTTTACTTCGGCGCCGGGTTCGGTGAGCGGTGCGCGAAGGCCGGGATTCCAGTTTTCGCCGCTGTAGATTTTGGCGAAGCGGTAGCGGCCGTTTTCCGTGGTGTAATCGGCGCCTAGCAGCCCCACCGAAACAGGCGCGACCTTCGGGATATCGCCTCCCGCGACAAACATGTGGCCGACCGAAAGCTTCCCGAGCATTTCTTCGAAGAGATAATTCAAATCCTCACGGCTCACGATTCCAGGGAGATACGCGGCGTACTGTTTTTCAGCGGCGGCGGGATCGAAGCCATAGTAATTTTTCGCATAGAAGTAGTCGCGCTCGATGCGCCACACCTCGTGATACATCTGCTTCCATTCTTCTCTCGGGTGGACGGAAACCTGCATCGCATCCATATTCAGCAGGCCTTGGCCAGGTTTCAACGGCGCAGCCGTAGACGCGATTTCCCACTCTTTACCCTGTTGGAATAGGTACTTTTCTCCGTTAAATGACAGCCGGAAATTGCTTATGCCGGAGGCAATCGGCGCCGCTTTGCGGTCCGCCAGAGTAAATTTGAGCAACGTTACGGTCCCGCCCTGCTCAGGCGGCTGTGCCTGCTCCAGGTAGACTTCGCCCGCCTTGCCAGTTGCGAGGCCGGTATAGTTGGCTGGAGGCAGTGGCAAGGCTAGAATACGCTGGCTGATGCCTTGGAAATCAATCTGAACGTTGGCGGCCGCTTCGACATCCTTCTTGTTCTTGCCATCTTTGTCTTTATCCGCAGGGGCTGTCGAGGGCGTGGTCTGGCTTTGCGACGCCGCAACTTTTTCTTCGTCGCTCTCCGGCTTCAAAGGCGACGCGACGCCTTTTCGGAGTACGACCACATATACGCTGCGCGTCACTGTGCGACCATCGCTCGACATGTCCAGGATAGATTCCGTTGGCCCTGAATTTGTGCTGGCGGTGAAGTAAAGATATTTCCCGTCTTTGTCGAATGCGGGGTATTCCGCGTCGCTGAGTCCGTCGGTGATTTGAGTGGCCTTCTTGGAATCGAGCGAATAGACGAAGACGGCGCGCATGTGGTTTGTGAGAAGCTTCGTGTACGTAATCCATCGGCTATCGGGCGACCATGCCGGATTCATCGATTGCCCGAACGAAAAGTAAGTATCGGTGTCGATTTTCACGGGCGTTGGATTCTCCAGATCGACGTACCAGACGTTGAGGCGCTTGTCGGTGTAGGCGATTTTCTTGCTGTCGGGCGACCACACGGGATCGAAAAAATACGACGGCGGATTACCCAGCGCAATCGAGCGCGCCGCGCCCATCCCATCTTGATTCTTGATGTGCATGGCGTATTCCCCGGAAGCGTCGGAGAAGTAGGCGATCGATTTTCCGTCGGGCGACCAAGCGGGCGAGCGGTCGGCAACGGCGGGCGAATTCGTGATGTTGCGGGCGTCACCCTTCTCGGCGGGTACGGTGAGAATCTCGCCATGCGCTTCGAAAACGGCGCGGACCCCAGTGGGAGAAATTCCCGCATCCATGACGTGATCTGCCACCTTTTCAAAGTGGGTACGAACTTCAGGGAAATCTCCCCGGATGGTCACAGAAACTTCGCGCGTTCGACCGTTCGCCAGATCGTAGAGATGCAGTGAGCCGAATTGTTCGTAAACGATTGCACCGGGACCGGCGGAGGCAGACATAATGTCCATGCCATGATTTTCGATCACGCGAGTAACGCTTTTTGTGGCTACGTCATAGGCATATAAGGTGATGGGTTCGGTGCGAGCCGAAAGAAAATAAATCTTATTGCCGACCCAGATAGGACTGAAGTCGCTGGCATTTTCGTGCGGGATTTTGACGACTTCGGAGTTGGCTAGATCCGCGATCCACACCTGCGGCGCGAGGCCTCCGCGATAATGCGCCCAGAACGCGTGTATGAGCGGCACGCCCACAAAGAAAATCTCCCGCGGCAGCGGCGTGTAGGCCAATCGGGTGCCGTCGGCCGAATACGATCCTTCGTAACCCATTGGGAGGGGCACCTCCCGCGCCGAACCCCCTTCGGTCGAAATCGTGTAGAGCTGATCGTAGCGCGGCGAATAGCTTTTCAGCGCCGAACGGAAAAGAACATTTTTGCCGTCCGGGGTCCATCCTTCCACGGTGTCCGGACCCGGGCCATAGGTCAACTGGCGCGGCTCGCCGCCTTCGGCAGCCATCACGTACACATTGAAGTTGCCACCATACTGCGCGGTAAATGCGATCCACTTGCCATCAGGCGAGAATCGCGGATTAGATTTACTTCCGGGGCCGGACGTGAGCTGCAACGCGGCGCCTCCGTCGCGGCTGACGCTCCATATTTCGCCGCCATACGCGAAGGCGATATGCGAGGCGCTCAGCGTGGGATTTTGCATCAGTAACGGTTTTTCGTTCTGCGCAGAAAGTGCGGCGCAGGTGAAAAGGACCAGCGCCAGGATGACGAATGGCTTTTTCATTCCCAAACCTCCATTAATTGCTCCATGTGACTGCCGCAAGTACGAACTCGACCCCGTATCAGGCAAACCGAAAGCCCATCAAAAGAAACGTTTGAGAGTGTTTCGCGGGCCATTCATTATTTTTTGGGCGCGGTTGGCGCGACTTTCCTGAATTCCAAACCCACAACGGTGAATTTGACCACGTTGCCGGTGTCATCCAGACAGAACGCCAGCCGCGTTTTTTGTTCAAAATTTACGACAAAGGTGTCGTACTGAAAATGATCGAGGGCCGTCTCAATCGAATGGAAGTGAAGGTTAAGTTTTCCATCTTGAAATGTGATTTTGGCATCGCCGTAGACGGGATTCTGATATGTCCCTGCGTATGCCGCGAGATCGCGCGATGGATGCGTGCCCGGCGTTCGCTTCGATTGCCACGCTTGGCCCGATTTTTCTTCTGCTGTCAAATCCGCGTCCATCTTCTTGAAACGCGCGCCCCACCCGGCATGGGGCAAATGCAGCAACTGATCGGCAATGTGCAGACTCAAGACCTGCCGGTACAAACTGGTCATATTGATTACTTCGAAATAACCGGTGTGAATCTCCGGTATCAGCACGACCATCGTGGCGAAGCCATCGATATCGCCGGCGTGAAGGATCAGCTGATGTCCGCGATAATCCTGCACGAACCAGCCCAGACCATAGTTGAGCTGCATCGAATCTGGGAAAAATATTTTAGGGATTTCACCGCCTGGCGGAATCACCATCTGGGGAATGTGCATCTCGCGCATATTTTCCGCCGAGATCAGCCGCTTGCCGTCGTACGTGCCATCACCAAGCTGAAAAGTGATCCATTTGGCCATGTCTCGCGCGCTGGAATTGATCGATCCCGCTGGGCCCGCGTTATCAATGTTGTGCCAGGGAATGGTCTTTACCGATCCGTCGGAATTCTGTTCGTGCGGCGTGGCGTAGTCGGGTGATTTCTGCGCGGCGGTGGAGCTGGTGTCCGATTCGGTCATTCCCAACGGCTCGAAAATTCGAGATTGGACGAAATCATCCCAGGTGCTATGCGTCACCTGGCCAACAGCGTAGCCAGCGGCGACATACATCAAATTCTGATATTGAAATTTTGCGCGGAAGCCGGCATTGGGTTCGACGTACGCGAGCCTGCGAATCAATTCTTCGCGGGTAGCCTGCGGATAGACGTACCAGAGCAGATCCGTTCCGGGCACGCCTGTGCGATGGGTCAGCAGATCGCGAATCGTGACGTTTTCATCAGCCAGCGGATCGCGCAGATGGAAAAATGGAATGTACGCATTCACTTTTCCATCCCACTGCATCTTTCCTTCGTCAACCAACATGGCGATGGCGGCCGATGTGAACGCTTTGGTGCAAGAGCCGATATCGAATAGCGTGTCGGGCGTGACTGGCTGCTTGGTGTGGATGTCACGAACACCGAAGCCCTTCATGTAAACAACGGAGCCATCGCGCACAATGGCAACCGATGCACCCGGCACCTTCCAATCTTTCATCGAGGAGTTGATGTATTGATCGAGCGAAGACCAGCCAGCACTGTCCTGCGCCCTCACAGCAGTCGCGGCTGCAAGCAGGACGAAGCCCAACAGAAGTATCTGCCAAACACGGAACAGCTTGTTCATACGGGCTCCTGGCGCGTGCAATTTCCCGGACTGATTCCACTCAGGTGGACAGCGATATCCGGCGAATCGGGCGCAGCCGATTCATACTTGCGCTTTCGACGAAGAGAGAGCTATTTCTTCGCGACGCGAGGTACGGGACGCCAGCCGTTTGGCGTTGACCTGAAAACCAATTCCCGGCCCTAGCGGCACCTGAATCGTTCCCTGGCGGCTCACGGTGACGGGCGGATCGACGATGTCTTCTTCCCAGTAACGGCTGGAGGCCGAGACATCGCCCGGCAGCGTGAATCCAGGAAGCGTCGAGAGAGCAATGTTATGCGCGCGACCGACGCCGGTCTCAAGCATTCCGCCGCACCAAACGGGAACGCCGGCCTGCCGAGCCACGTCGTGAATTTTCCTTGCTTCGGAAAAGCCGCCAACGCGGCCGAGCTTAATATTGATGATCCCGCACGCGCCCAATTCGAGAGCCTGGCGCGCGTCGGCTTCCTTGGAGATGGATTCATCAAGGCAAAGCCGCGTTTTCAATTGTTTTTGCAGATTCGCGTGGTCGACCAGATCGCCGGGAGCAAAGGGCTGTTCGATCATCAAAAGGTTATAACGATCGAGCTCCTTCATCACCGGCATATCGCGCTCAAGCGAATAGGCCGCGTTTGCGTCCACCGAAAGCAGAATCTCGGGATATTTTGAGCGCACCGCTGCTGCCAACTCCACATCCTGGCCCGGCTTGATTTTGATTTTGATCCGCTGATAGCCGCTCGCGAGTTCAGCGCTTACTTTCCCGATCAGCGCGTCGATGCTTGGCTGAATGCCAATCGAGACTCCGCATGTGATTTCGCTTTTTTCTCCTCCGATGTGTTTCCAGAGCGGCTTCCCTTGAAGCCGGGCTTCCAAATCCCAGATCGCCGCCTCGACGGCGCCCTTAGCCATTTGATTGCCGCGGATTCTCGCGAAGCACTGATTCACATCGGCGGCACGCTCCACCGGCGAGGAAACGAGCAGCGAAACGACATGTTTGGTGATGATAATCCAGGCTGTATCGATCGTCTCGGCGTTGAAATACGGGTCTTCCATGGCGACGCATTCGCCGTAGCCCTCAGCGCCGTCGCTGTTGGCAACCTTCACAATCAGAACCCGGCGAGCCGTAATGCGGCCGAAGCTGGTTTCAAACGGATGCTTCAGCGGCAATCGCAATTCCCGAAGTTCCAAACACTCCAATTGAAGTTGCGACACGGCAACCTTTCTTCCAGTTCTTGCAATGGCGGTATCGCTCCACTGTGCTACGGCCAAGCGGTGCCGCGCCGCGTCCAACGGGTCTGTAACAGGCCGGAATTACATCCGCAGGCAGATCACCGTTACGTGCTGGCTAAAAATTAAGTTTCAACGCGAGCTGAATGATTCGTGGCGCGACGCTCGTTGCTTGAATGACGCCAAAAGTAGGATCGTTGAACGCTGTGTCGGGATCGGCGAACTGTGTATGGTTGAAAATGTTAAAGAACTCCGCGCGGAATTCCAGATTTCGCGCCCGATCCGATCCGAGGGCGGTGCGCTTAATGAGCGCGAAATCGAAATTTACCTGGTCAGGTCCCCCCACAATCCCAGGCCCAGCGTTGCCGAAAGTTGTGGCCTGAGCACATGTGGACGCTGCCCCGCAAGCGCCCGGAGTAAGAGGGGGCTCTGGATCCCCTACGATGGGCGGAGCAGTGAAACACGCCGTATTGAAGTAATTGCTCAGCCTGCTCTGAACCGAGCCCGAGGTCACCAGTTTGCTGGCTGTGCAGCCCGAAGCGAGCTGCGCCGGGTCGGTGTTCAGCGCGCCAGCGCCGATGCCAAATACGTTATGCGGGTCGGCAAAGGTGAGATCGAGGCGGCGTCCGGATTGGATTGTGGTGACACCCGATACAGCCCATCCAGCCAGGAACCGGCCTCTAAGCGAAATAGTGTCACTCGGCCCCGGAATATCGTAAAGATAGCTGAGGACAAAACGCTGCGGCCGAATGAAACCATCCGGGCCATAGCGCGCGTGCGCATCATTCTGGTTACCGATGAGATTCGCTCCCTGCTGAGTGCCCGTGCTCGAGTTGCTGGCGTCCGTCAAGGATCTCGCCCAAGTGTAAGCGGCAAGAAACTGCAAACCATGGCTCAGCCGTTTGGTTAAACTGACATCGAGGGCGTTGTACCAAGAAGCGCCCGAGGTCTCGATCTGGAAGGCCCCTGGGGCGGAAAATCCCTCGAATGGAACGCGCTGCTGGACATTAGCAACAGTGTTGGTTGTTACTCCGGGGCGGACCGGATCAGCCGCGGAAGTAAGCGCCGCCTGGTTGAATGCACGCTCGACCTCAAGTTTCGTCCCACGTGTACCGTTGTAACCAATTTCCAATGCGAAATCCTTTGCCAATTCGACCTGCAGACTCTGGCTGTACTCCTGGATGATGGACGGCTGGAATGACGGCGAGAACCCTTGCGGAGTTTGCGCGGTCGTGGGCGAGTAGGCCAGAGGCGCAAAATTCGGGAAGGTTGGCACCGGAGCGAAAGGAGTAGCGAAAGTAGAACCAAAAACAGCTGCTGGAACGACTACGCGGAAATCCGAGAACGGAGGAACCGCAATCAGTTGCAGGAACAGTTGCCCGGTGGACCGTTCGAAGTACATCCCGTAGCCGCCGCGCAGTACAAGCCGGTCGGTGCGCGGCAGTTGCCACGAATAACCTACTCGCGGCGCAAATTTGTTCTGGCCGTCTCCGTTGATAGCCGCTGAGTTGGCGGCCCTCGTAACTCCTGGCGGAAGGGCTCCCTGAAAATTCGAGCCTACAACATATCCCTGCAAGGTACCGCCTGCCGGCGGATTGGGATTCACGAGACTGAGATTAACGTTCGATGACCGGCCAAGCGAGTCGCCGATTACTCCTTGCCGCTCGTAACGCAATCCCAGATTGACTGTGAGGCGGGGAAATACCTGGATATTGTCCTGCGCGTATGCGTCGGCGTTCGTCGCTCTCCAAGCGCGATCCACCAGGCCCTGAAGGTCCGCAGTCAGCAGAGGGGTTCCGGTCAAGAAATCGGCCACGTTAAAGAAGTCGATCAATCCCGCAAATGAGAAATTTTCAAAATTAATTTCCTGGCGGGCGAGACCCCCGCCAAAACGGAATGAGTGACGGCCGTGGACGTAGGCCAGAGAATCCGAGAAGGTGTAGGCGTTTTGAGTGAAAATAAAGCCATCGTTTCCATTGCCGCCGACATTGAAGCCCCCCAGGAAGCCTATTTCCGGCCGGATGTTGTCGTTCGGGGGCGCGGTGATTCCCAAGGCGCCCAGAGTAAGGGGAGCCGCGCCAGTTTGGCCAGGTACTTTCACCGTGGCTTGGACCTGGCTGCTATTTAACACGCCCCGGTTATATCCCAGCACAAACTGATTCACCAAGTTGGGCCTGAACACATAATTGTTGGAAATACTAACGTTACGAAATTGGTTTGCCTCGGAAAATGGGAAACCCGGCACATTGCCGCCGCCGGTACCAGCGCTCGGCCGGAAGTTTCGTTCGTCGTCGTTGTTGGCCCAGAAGAAGCGCTCGGACCATGTGATTCTGTCGGATTGAACGTAATCCGCATTGGCAAGGAACTGGTTCTCGGTGAAGGGGCAGGCCTGGCTCACGCTCGAAGTTCCATTGGCATTTTGCGGCGCGGGAATCAAAAATGAGCCGTCAGGCAGTGTGGCGTTGAGCAATGCGAGCGCCTGCGAGCTGATATTCGAGCCATCGGCAGCGACGGCAGGGCCTAGCAAGCCGGGTGAATTGGCAAAAGCGGCTCCGAGCGTGGCCCGCGAGCGATCGGGAAGCCCGGTGAGTTGCGTTGGAGTGGCAAAAGATCCCAGACAATCAGGGTCTAAACCGTTTCTCTGCCTCGTGCCCTGATACGAGCCAAAAAAGAAGAGCTTGTCCTTTATTACGGGTCCGCCCACGGAGCCACCGAACTGGTTCTGTTTCAGCGAGGCCCGCGGCTTTCCGGCTGCGTTCAAGAAGAAATCATTCGCATTGAAATCGTCGTTGCGCAGAAATTCGAAGGCATCGCCGTGAAAGAGATTACTGCCTCCTTTTGTAATCACATCCACATTGGCGCCGGCGTCTCTTCCGAAGGATGCATCGTACTGCCCCGTTTGCACTTTGAATTCCTGAATGGCGTCCGGATTAGGAACGGGAATGGCCGCACCGGAATCGAGATCCGTCACGCTCACGCCGTTCATCTGAAAGTTGTTGTCGTTCACGACTGCTCCGTGGGACGAAATTCTGGCGTCGCCGACGCCGATTGCGCCCGCATCGTTAACGTCGCTTGAAACGCCCGGCGAGAGGTTCAGGATCTGTGTGTAATTGCGGGTAACCAAGGGCAGGCCTTCTACCATTCTCTCGTCGGTTACGTGTCCTAGCGCCTGATTCTGAGTTTGGAGGAGCTGCGCCTCGGTAGAAACGGTCACATTCTGGGCCACCTCGCCAAGTTCGAGCTTCACGTTCAGCGTGCTGGTTTCCGCGACCGCGATGCTCACTCCGGTGAGGCTGACCGTCTTGAAGCCGTTTTTTGAAACTTCGACTCGATACGCTCCGGGCGCCAAGAACGGCGCGAGATAACTGCCATTCGATTGAGAAACGAAGGTGTGGCTATCGCCGGTGGCCACGTTGACCACATGAACGGTCGCCCCGGGCACCACACCGCCACTCGGGTCGGTGACCGTACCAGTCAACGCGCCCGTCGCCGCGGTCTGCGCCAGCACGCGGTTTGCGCCGATTGGAGAGAGCATCAGCGCGAGCGTGAATAAAACCGCGCCGGCCCACCTGATGAAGGATGCCGCCACCTGCCGCTTACACGAAACCAGGATCGTTCGCATCGTCTTTGCCTCCACCCCCGAGCTTCACGCGCGCCAAGCGCCCGTTTCAATGAGCGACATATAGGCACAAGGCCCTAAGCACTGTCAAGCAGAAATGCATCACATGCTGCTCCGACATTTGAATAGCATCATCTGTTGTATTGTGATATCAAGATGGCCTCACGCTGGATTGCCCGGGCAGCGGTTTGCTTGAGGGGCGGCAACGATGCGCAAGACTCGCGCGGAACGAATTGTTGACTTGCACTTTCGGCTGGCTGCCGGCTCTCTGACGGCGAATCCACCCGTGCGCAACATGAAAACGAAATCGCCACATTCAGTCAGCGGTCCCGGCGGCAACTCGAATCGAAGCACGACTCTTGAGGAAAACTTCGATCGAGCGATGAACGCGCTCGGTACACGCCGCAAGAACCTAATCCAAACTATTCTGGACGATTCCGAAGAGACTTATTTCCTTTCTTCGCGCGAACTGGCCAAGCGCTACCGCGTGGACGTGGGAACGATCGTCCGCACGACGCAGGCGCTGGGCTACAAGCGATATGCAGATTTCATTTCCGACTTGCGGGCACATTTCGTGGTCCGGCTCAATCCTTATACGGTCATGAAGGCAGCCACGCTGCGTGGACGCCGCAGCGTACCGGATCACATTCGCGATTGCATCGAGCTGGGAACAAACAATCTCAGCGCTCTTCGTTCTGAGGTGGACCCGCGAAAGATAATGGATCTCGCAAAAGCGATCCGCCGAGCACGAAAGATTTTGATTGTTGGAGTCGATCTTGCGAACACCCTCTCCTATTACTTTTCTTACTTGTTGGTCGCGTACGGCGGTTTCGACGCGGAAGCCCCGGTGGGAACTGCCGCTCACTTGAATCAAAAAGCAAGCCTCCTGGGCCCAAGAGACTTGCTGATTGCCATCAGCTTTGGCCGCTGCCTCCAGGCCACGGTCGATTCAGCCATTCATGCCAACGAGCGCGGCGCCCGGACATTTGGCATAACGGATAGCAATCGATCACCCATCGCGCGATTCTGCGGCTCGTTCCTGATCGTTCCAACGTCCAGCGCCGAGCTCAGCGTTTCCTACGTGGCCCCCGTCTCAGCGATTGAAGCTGTTATGACCGCCTGCGCCTTCTTCAACCCCAAACGCACTCTGGCTGTGCTAAAGCGCAAAGAAGAAGAGGAAAAAAATTCGCGGTGGTATTCGGCGTCCGGCTAGCAGGCGCGAAATGCGAAGAATGTAATCGCGAAATAGCTGCATTGGATGGGCTGAGTGGCGGGTGAAACATGGCGCTGGCAGTGACAGAATCAAACTAAGAAACCGCACGTGATTAACGGGAGGCAAAAGTGCTCACATCGAAATGTCCGACTATGCGGGTAACGGTTTGCGCGGCAATCATGCTCGCTCTCTGCATTTCCATACCGCTTGCCTGGCATCCGGCAAACGCGCTCGCGGCTGGCTTGCAAGGTCCTGTATCGAAACCCGCTCAGAAGGTCCGCATCAAGACTGCGCCGCCGACCGTGAATACCGCTGCGAATCCAACACCGTCTGCAACGGCTGAACTCACGGCTGCGGATCTAGAAGCATTTCTCGGCGGCCTGATGCCGGTGGAAATCCAGCGGGCGGACATTGCCGGGGCGGTGGTGGCCGTCGTGAAAGACGGCAAATTGCTGTTTGCGAAGGGCTATGGTTACGCAGATGTCGCGAAGAAAACACCGATATCCCCGGAAACAACGCTGTTCAGGCCGGGTTCGATTTCAAAAACGTTTACCTGGACGGCCGTGATGCAGCTCGTCGAACAGGGGAAGCTGAACCTCGACGCCGACGTAAATCAGTACCTGGATTTCAAAATTCCACCCGCTTTCGGCAAACCCATCACGCTACGCGACATCATGACCCATCGCAGCGGCTACGAAGAAACGGTCAAGGACTTGTTTGTAGGCTCCGCGAAGGAGTTGCAGCCGATGGGAAGATATCTGCCCGCGCACATGCCCGCGCGTATTTTTCCACCGGGTGAAGTTCCAGCCTATTCAAATTACGCGGCGGACGTTGCCGGCTACATCGTCCAGCGCGTTTCGGGGCAGTCCTATGAAGATTACATCGAGGAACACATCTTCAAGCCGCTGCAAATGGAGTACGCGACATTCCGGCAGCCGCTTCCGCCAAACCTGCAGCCTTTCATGTCAAACGGGTACATTCTCGCGTCAAAGGGTGCAAAACCGTTCGAGTATGTGCAAGTGGCTCCGGCGGGAGCCCTCTCCGCGTCCGCTGTCGCAATGTCGCATTTCATGATCGCCCATCTGCAGAATGGCCGGTATGGAGACGCGCAAATTCTCAGGCCCGAAACGGCAAAGGAGATGCACGCGAGGCAAAATGGCTGGCCAGCAACCATGAATGCGATGGCGCTGGGATTTTACGAGGAGTCGCGCAACGGACACCGAATCATTGGTCACGGGGGTGACACGGAATGTTTTCACAGCGACCTTCATCTAATCCTAGATGCGAACGTAGGTCTCTTTGTTTCTTACAACAGCCTCGGGAGAGCAGACGTCAGCCTGCGCGAGGTGCTGTTTGAGAAATTCATGGATCGTTACTTCCCGTACGAAGTGCCGAACTCTGCCTCGCCATCCACAGCAGCAGCAGATGCTCAGAGCGTGGTCGGCAGCTACGATTCGAGCAGGCGTTTTCAGACCAATATCCTCGCGGTCACCGAAATGATCGGACAACTGAACATTTCGGCCGATAAGAAAGACAATACAATCTATTCGACCGCGCTAAAGGGATTGAATGGGCAACCGACCCATTATCGCGAGATCGGACCGCTACTCTTTCGCTCGGTCGATGGCCAATCCAAGTTGCAATTCGAGAAGGACGCTACCGGCCGCCGAATCTTCTATATCGACTATCCGTTCATGATTTTCCAGCAGGTGAACAGCCCTCTCGGGAAACAGGGTGTGAACTATTTGATTCTTAGCCTGAGCCTCGGAGTGATTGTGCTCACGCTCGTGTTGTGGCCGGTTGGCGCGATCATTCGGAAGCACTACGGGCGGCCGCTCGCGCTTGATCCAAGAGCTCGTCGCTTGCGTGCGTGGATGCATGTGGTCTGTATCATCGATGTCATTTTTGTCGCTGGAATGCTTGCCCTTGTGAGTGCCTTAAACAACATCACCGCATTGACTGACACGCTCGATAAATGGATCCATTTGCTGCAGGTGATCGGCGTGCTGGGAGGAATTGGATCCCTCGTTGGAGTTTACGCTGCGGTGAAATCGTGGGGCGATGCTCGGCAGTGGATGTGGTACAAAGTGTGGAACACGTTGCTTGCAATTGGCTGCGTGGGATTTTTCTGGTTCATTTTTCATTGGCACTTGCTCAATTTCCATCTCAACTATTGAAGAATCGCAACTTGAGATGCTGGATCAGCAATAATCCCGCAGCAAGGGTGGGCTGAGTTACGTCGACGCACCGAACGCGAGCATAATGCGACAATCAGGGCCCATTGATGCTGCGAGATGTGGCGGAAGCCTCTACAACGTTCGTCTCACCGCAAGCGCGTGCCCGCAGGCGAGGAGTGTCGCGGGGTATGCGCCGACCGTCGGGCGAGCACTCGCAAACGCATCCGCGAAACAGCAGCCGAGGCTGTGGCGTTCGTAGGTTGGCAAGCCATCGGCGTAGAAAGCAGAGTCGGCAGCGCGAATTACATCTCACTTTGGAACGGCGATGTCGTCGTGCTGCTCGAACTCGTGCGACGCACGGCAATCAAAATCATAGCAGCTATTACACTCGAAAAGTCCTTGTCTCCCGAAGGTGGAGGCTAACTGCTCCGAATTGCCGCGTTCATTGGCCCTATGCTAACTCAACAGTTTGGTTGTCACTCGTGCTGCCGAAA
>DASYZC010000064.1:0-5710 GCA_035949735.1 Candidatus Acidiferrales bacterium
GTTGTGGACATACCCAGTGCTCCGAAAACCGCCCCGGCAGCGGCCGCTCCAAGAAATCGCCGGCGCGAAGTATCAGTTCCCATGTGGCAGCTCCTTCAGCGCAGCTAAACTCAAGCTTGGAAGTCGCAGTGCGCCGCGATTGTAACACCGCTTCCCAGTCAGCCGTCACAATCGGCAAGAAGCAGAAAAAAGCGAAGCGTATGTGAAGCGAGGGGACCGTCGCGGGATGCGTCTACGGCACCGTCAGCACCCCGCGCAACGGTTCTCAAAGGTGAGACAAAACACAGCGCCCCCGTGCTGGCGGTTCAGGAGGCTGGCTTAATGTCGGTTACGTGAATGGTCTTGGTTGCCGCGTCGTAAGTCCCCATTACCTTCACCTTCTGTCCGGCGAAGTCCGCGGGCTTTTGTTGATCGTCGAGCTTGTAAGTCGCCTTTCGTGTAGCGTTGTAAAGGACGTACTTTGCGCCCATCTTGACGCACGCCTCAGTGCACGCCTTCTTCACCGCCGGGTCGGTCGCGTCCTTGCCCTTCTGCATCCCCGCGTGCGAGCCCATGCTGGCGCACGAGCTATCCATGATTTCGCCGGTAAAGGTTCGGTCCGCGGCCCGAGTTAGCCCCATTCCCCATAACATCACTACTGCGACTGCTCCGATTGCAATCTTCCTCACGGAATTCATGTCCATCCTCCTTCCCAGTTGGATTAGCCGAGGATCAAAACGGTTACAAACTCAATGATAATTCCAGCGTCGGCGCCATTCGCCGCATTCGCGTCTGATACAGGAACGCATCCTTCCCCCCGCGGAACATCCTGGATTTCTGCCAGTGAAAAAGTCCACACCAACCACTACTTGCATCGGCTCGTTCCTCTCCCTAAGATGGGCGCATGTTTTTGAAGATGAATATCGCGGCCAGACGAAGAGGCGGGCGACTCCCGTGCAGGGAGCCTGTGCTTGCGCCTCCTCGGCACAGCGGTCGAGTAGAAAGCAGTGTAAATGACTGAAAACAAAAGACGGCGCCACAGTCTACCCGTCACAAAAGCGGAGGCCCTTTTTGCGCGCCTCCTCGCGGCGGCTGCCTTCGTCTTGCTGCTAGTTCCTTCCTGGGGACCGGTTCGCGGCGACCGTTCCGCGAGCGCTGCTCCATCGAAAAATGGAAACTCCTTAACTTCGGAGAAAAACATGCCCGCGCAGTCTGCCTCGGAAAAGTTCGCCCAGTTGAGCGATCAGTTCATGAAGGACTCGCTGGCGATGTCTCCGGTTAGCGCGTCCGCCGCCGGATATCATAAGCACATTGATCCGAAGACCGGAAAAACGATCGAGCTCGATGCTTTACTGGACGACATGAGCCTGGGAGCCTTTGCCAAGCAGCGCGCTTTCTACGCCGAGTGGCAGCAACGCTTTCGCACCGAGACTCCAGTCGCATCGCTCGCTCCCGAGGATGCGGCCGATTGGCATCTCATCGACGATCAGATCGGCCTCAGCCTTCTCGAGCTGGACCACATTCAAGGCTATCGCCATCACCCAACCGTCCCGGTCGAGCTGCTCGGAAACGCGATCTTTCTACCTCTCTCGCAGAGCTACGCATCGAAGGATGTGCGGCTGGGTCACGTGCTTTCCAGAATCAGCCAAATTCCCCGTCTGCTCGATCAAGTGAAACAATACTTGAGCGACGCCGACCCGATTTTCGTCAACACGGCGATTCAGGAAAACGAAGGAAACATCGATCTGATCCAAAATACCGTCGCCGGCGAAATCACTCCGGGCTCGCCGTTAAAAGCCGAATACGACCGGGTAGCTCCGCCCGCGCTTGACGCGCTGAAAAATTTTAATCAATGGCTCCGGGACGATTTGGGGAAACGCAAATCGCGCCTCACTTGGCGCCTGGGAAAAGATTTCTACGACGAGAAATTCAAGCTGGTGATGGAAACTTCGGTCACACCCGCTGAAGTTCTCTCTAGCGCTGAGCGGGACCTCAAGGCCGTGCGCGCCGAAATGTTCCAACTCGCTCTTCCCCTGCACGCCCAAATGTATCCGGACCACGGGGACCACTCCGATCTCACCGGCCGCGAGCGCGAAAACCGCATCATCGGTGAAGTCCTGGAAAAAATCTCGGAAGATCACCCGCGGCGGGACCATCTCCAACAAACGATCGAAGACGATCTTGAAGGCATCAAGCAATTTATCCGCGAGAAAAAGATTGTCTCCCTCAGCACGCGCGACAACTTGAAAGTGATTCCCACTCCACCCTTCATGCGCGGCATCTACTCCGTCGCCGGGTTCCAAAGCGCGCCGCCACTCGAGCCGAAGGCCGAGGCGCAATATTGGGTCACGCCAATCGACCCGAGCATGCCCGCCGCGAAGGCTGAATCCAAGCTGCGCGAATACAACTCCTGGGTGCTGAAGTGGCTCTCTCTCCACGAGGCCTTGCCCGGGCATTACGTTCAGTTCGAACACTTAAACAGTTTGCAGCCGGAACGGCGCAGGCTGCTGCGCTCACTTTACTCCAATGGAGCTTATGTCGAAGGCTGGGCGGAGTACGCGGCGCAAGTGATGATGGACGAAGGCTATCTCAACAACGATCCGCGCTTCCGGCTCGAAATGCGCAAGATTCGGCTTCGGCTGCTCGCCAACGCGATTCTCGACGTAAAGATGCAGACGATGGGAATGACCGACGCGCAAGCAATGGACTTGATGACTAAGGATGCCTTTCAGACGCAGGCGGAAGCAGATGGCAAGCTCATTCGAGCCAAGCTTAGCTCCACCCAGTTGCCCACCTATTACGTCGGCCTGCGCGAATGGCTCGCTTTTCGCAAGCGATATCAGGCGGCCGCCGGCAAGAACTTCGACATGCTGAAATTTCACGATGCGGTGTTGGATGAAGGCCCGCTGCCGGTTCCAGTGGTGGAAAAACTCATCATGCCGTCCGCAACGCGGGGAAAGCAATAGCTACGCAAAATGCAATTACAGGATCAAAGGAGCAAATGAGGCACCGAACTGAGCAAAGAATCAGGCGCGACCGTACATTTGCGAAGCTAAATCAACTTTTGTCTTGGCGCTTTCTCCGGTTCATGGCTGTAACCGCAGTGCTTGTGGCTGGATTTTGCACCTCATCCGGCACCGTTCCTTCAGCGCGAGCCGAACAGCCGCCCAAAGTTCCGGCCCAGAACACCTATATTGAGCAGACCCAGGGCAAGGGATACCGCTTCGAGCGCGATGGATGGATTTACGTGCACCTGG
This sequence comes from Candidatus Acidiferrales bacterium, assembly GCA_035949735.1. GTDB lineage: Bacteria > Acidobacteriota > Terriglobia > Acidiferrales > UBA7541 > Palsa-295. The sequence continues at coordinate 3,237 of DASYZC010000064.1, forward strand.
AAGGCTCGCCCCTCGAGATCGGATACCAGCACGGTTATCTGCTCGCCCCTGAGGTGGCCGATGCTTTCGCCGCGGTGCGCCTTGAAATGACCCACGACACCGGACGAGATTGGGACTTCTTCCGCCGCGTCGCGCACCAGATGCTCTGGCCAAAAATCGATTCTGAATACCAGCAGGAATTGCGGGGGATGGTGAATGGCTTGCGAGTACAGGGCACCAACCTCGATCTCGACGATCTGGTCGCGTTCAACGCATTTGCGGAACTGCCCGATTACTATGTGCCCTGGCTAAGCAGCCAGACGAACAAGGGGCACACTTCAACGCGCGAGACCCCCGAACATTGCAGCGCATTCGTCGCCACGGGCAGTTGGACCAAAAATCACGATATCGTGATGGCCCACAACAACTGGACTACGTATATGGAGGGTATTCACTGGCGCATCATTTTCGATATCGTTCCAAGATCCGGCTACCGCATCTTGATGGATGGTTTTCCCGGGGTGATTGCAAGCGACGACGATTTCGGCGTGAACTCCGCTGGAATGATGATCACCGAAACCACCATTTCCAATTTCCACGGCTGGGATCCGAACGGCAAGCCTGAGTTCGTACGCGCCCGCAAGGCCATGCAGTACGCGGATTCAATCGATAGCTATGTAAAGATCATGCTCGGCGGAAACAACGGCGGGTATGCGAATGACTGGCTTCTCGGCGATCGCAAAACTGGCGAAATCGCGCGGTTCGAACTGGGCCTGCAACATACGAAAGTATGGCGAACCAAGGACGGCTATTTTTCGGGAGCCAATTTCGCCAGCGATCCTGACGTTATACGGGACGAAACCACGTACGATCCAGTGAATCCGGCCAGTTCAATGAACGCTCGAAAGCTTCGCTGGGATCAACTGCTGACCAAGAACAAAGGAGCGATCGACACAGGTCTGGCGGAGATTTTCCTGGCGGACCATTACGATACCTACGAAAAAAAGGAAGATCCCAACCGCCGCACGCTCTGCGGGCACGGCGACAATACCCCGATAACGCTTCCAGGTTCGATATCCGCGCCCTTCACGCCCAGCGGCGCCGTGCAAGGCAAAGTGATTGACAGCAGCATGGCCGGCAACATGGAATTCACGGCCAGAATCGGGCACCCCTGCGGAACCAATTTCGATGCGGCAAAATTCTTATCCGAGCATCCCGAGTTTTCGTGGGAGTCGCCGGTGCTCCGTGACATGATTGCGGGCCCGTGGGCGCAGTTCCGCGTGGGCGAGCATCCCGCGCAGTAAAGCGCCCGCGATTGCGCCCGCCGGGTTATTTGCTGCCGCTATTTTCCACGCGGAGATTGTTCGTAACCGAAAAAACGTTCGGTACGCCGTTGGCGGCTATTCCAGCGGCATCCTTGTCCGCCTGCCGGGCCACGATGCCTTCGAGCGTCACGTGCCCGTGATCGACTACGATATGGATCGGCGGCACGCTCTGCATGGCATACATCTGAAGGTTCGGCCGAGAGTAGATAGCGCGATACTCGGCGCGCCGAATCTGATTGTCCATCGGTGAGAGTGGCAGCACCTTGATCTGGTTGTCGACGGTCTCAACGCCTCGGACGCGCTTCACGGCGCTAGCGGCATCATCTTTTAGGTTCGGCCGGACAACCTGGCCCATCAGGGTGACTTTGCTCCCTTCTACTTTGTATTCGAGGTTGTCGAATAACGTGTAGAAAGGAAGCATGACGAGTTGGTGGTGTACTTCGCGGACGATTGATGATTCCTCGGTGCCGCGATCTTCATGGGAAGCCTGGGACCAAAAAGCTCCTAAACTGGATGCATTTGCTCCGAATGCAACCGACAGCAACGCAGCAAGGAACAAGATAAAACCCCTTGGTGAACTTGGGCTGTAGACTCGCATCGAATCCTCCATGCCGACCTCAGTAGCCGCCAAAAGGCGGCTAAATCATTAGATGCCAAAGCGCCCCAGGAATGTCTCCTCTGCTAGTGTTAGATTTGGAGTGCTATCCGATAAGCGCCAAACGCGAATGGGAACCTGGAAAATCGCCTCGGAAGGTGCTACAAAACAAAGGCTTCCCCGGGTGTCTGATGCCAGAAGGGTGCTCCGCGAAGGGCTGCAAAAACGTGGTTCCTGCGGGACTCACCGCAGAGCACATGTGTGTGCTCCATTTCACATTGTTTATCGAGGACGAATGCGCCGAGATGCGCCGGGAAACGGCGCTTGGCAAAGCCAATCACGACCGGCAGTTGGAATTTATGGAAAGGATTGCGGGCCGTGGCGATTCCCTGGTTCGCACCGCCACAAGCGGCTTTCCAATGTCCGACGAGCTTAAGGCTCGAATTCTGAGCACGCTTTTAACACTGATGAACACCCGCGAAAACATGGACCGCGCCGCCATGCGGCAATCCGCCATCAGGCGTTTCGCCGGTTAGTCATTTCTCTGCTATCAAGTCCCAATGTAGCGAGCGTAG
>DASYZC010000065.1:0-15823 GCA_035949735.1 Candidatus Acidiferrales bacterium
GGACAGGCGAATCCCCGTCGAATGGGCCGGCTCCACGCATGCTGAATTTCCGGTCCGGTTGCGCATCATCACCGAAGACCGGCCCGGAATGCTCGCTTCCATCACCAGCATCATCAGCGAAACGGGCGCCAACATTCGCACCTTTGAAAGTGGCGGAGAAGATATTCGCGCGCGCATTGAGGTCGCTCTCGACGTGCGCGACCGCAAGCAACTGGAGCACATCCTCGCCCGCATCAAGCGAATTCCCGGCGTTTTCGATATCGAGCGCGTGTACAATGTCTAGCACTCGGAAATTTCATCCGTTAATGCTTCCGTGACACTCCAAAGCGTTCCGCTCCCCCTGCGCGTAAAATGGAAGCATGAGGTGCTGCTCTGCAAACCCGCATGATCCCGCACGGAACCGGTTTTTGCGGTTCGTCTTGTGTTCGCTCTTGATGAGCCTCGCACTGCCGGCCGCCGGATGCGGCAGCCTCCGTCCTGTTGACACTCAACCCCTAGATACTTCTGGAATGAGCTACGACGCCGTCCAAGAGCTCAAATCGCTCCGCATCAGCGCGCCTGAGGTGGCGGAAATTGCCAAGGCCCGCCAGAGCGGGTTTTCCGACGCGGATTGTATCGACGTTTTCAAAATCTTCCGCGGCCGCCAACAGCCTTTCAATGCCGGTGGGGCGATCGCAAGTTTGGTTCAGGTGAATGTGAGCGACAATGCGATCCTCGAACTCGCCAGGATCAATCAGCTCGGTCTTGATACCGGCGAGCTCCAGGCCATGAAGCTCGCAGGCCTTTCGGACGATATTCTCTTGGAAGTGGCTCGGCATCGCGCGAACGGACAGGCCGTGCTCTCTGGCGCTTCGCTGGCAATGCTGAAGAACACCGGCATGCGGACATCAACTCTGTTCGAACTCGCACGACGAGGCGTTCCGGATTCGCAAATCCTCGCCATAGTCTCCTATCGCCGCCACGGCGCCAGCGACGATGAGGTTCTCCGCCGCTTTGCCGGTCTTTAGGACTCTCACCGCAAATTTGTCCCTCCAAGCTTCGGGCTTGTCGCATTGAAATGTTTGAGCAAGAAGTGGCGTGGAAGACGTAGGCTTCCTTGTCGCGGAGGAGGAGATACTTGGTGAGCCTGGGCCACTCGGTGGAAGTTGCGCCGCGCAGTCGAAATTCTCAACTTAATCCTGGGCTTCCCGACGATGCGATAGCGGGAGACGGTTTGCCCGATTAGAGAGGTTGAATCCGGCATTTGCGGAAATGTTAGGGATCTCATGGCGACAAGTCAACGAATCTGCGCGGCTTGCGGGGCGTAAACTGAGCAGAAAAGCCAGAACGGGCCGATTAGCAGCCAAACGCGTACATCGACTCTGTTGCGATGGGGCTCACAGCGTATTTCACAGAGCGTGTGGATCACTGTGCGGGCAGACGTGATGCGGCCTTCTCGGCGAGTGGCGCGACTTTTTCCATGGGGAGCGCACTGCTCGAGCCGGTCGCAGAGACCATGACCGAGACGAAATACGGCCCCTTCTCGTGCTGGCACGTTGTTGCCGGAACACCGGGGACCCGCGAGCTCTCGATTGGAACGATCGTCGTACAATTCGAGCCGTTTAGGTTTTTGTATTCCACGTGATAAATCTTTTGAGACTCCCGCATTTCCTTGGCTCTGGCCTCGGAGTTCTTCTTTCCTGCAGCTGTCACCTCCGACGTGCTGTATCGAATCGTGACGCGCTGAGTTCCGACAGTTTCCGTGCACTCGTACGTAACCCCGTCATGGTCGGGCCCGAGAACCCCGAATTCACCTTTGTGATAGGCAGTTGCACTTCCCGACTTACTGCCGACGCTGCCGCTGATCGCCGCCGTCAATTCTGACGATGTCAGTAGATCACACGCCTTCTGGGAAGCCCCTTGTGCTGTGGCTGCCATCGGCCAGATGAGCGCGCCAAGTAACCACAGCGACGCGTTACGTGCGGCAATTGTGCTTATCGTAGAAATCCCGCTCGGCCAGGTTCGCAACATTTCGGACACCTTCTCCAACATATCACAAACCGAATTTGGAAAGTCCGAGCTGTAGGCTTCCGCTAACACTCGAGTGTGAACCAAAACGTGCACCAAATCGCCGAGACCCCGTCCACACTGTCGCTAACTGATTGGAAAGATTGGTGGGCCTGGGTAGAGTTGAACTACCGACCTCACCCTTATCAGGGGTGCGCTCTAGCCAACTGAGCTACAGGCCCAATGAGCGCCATTTTATCATCAGCGAATCAATGAGCCTAGCGAGTCGTCATGGGCACCCTGTGTTACATCTCAGAATCTTTCTTGCTCCGCGCTCGATACGCGTGCAACATCCACGGCTACGTGAGCGAGATTATGAATTCGTATCCCAGGATAAGTGAGGCGCAGTCGGAAACCGAACTGGAATTCCCGGCTAACGCGGATCGCAAATCCGGAGCAACAACCGATAGTAATTGCCGCGACCAGCGCAGAGGTCAGCATGGGTCGGGCACTTCTATCTCCAGCCCTGATCGGTTTCCTTCTGCAATCTGCGAATCGTTGTCTCCGTCGGGAATCTGTGATCCGGTATGGCCAAACACCGAACTCCCCGGCAAACTAGGGTCGCCAAGCGGTCCTGTCGCTTTCTGCGGAGGATATGAATGCACTCATCGTCAAAGATTGCCATCGTCACTGGCGCAGGCAGCGGGATAGGCAAGAGCGTGGCTGTCGCTCTGGCTCAGAATGGCTACTCGGTGGTTCTTGCCGGCCGGCGCAAGGAACCCTTGGAAGCAACCGCGATTGAAGTGAGGCAGTCCAGTTCCCGGACCCTCGTGGTAGCTGCTGACATCAACGATCCCGCCGCCGTGCGTGATCTTTTCGCGAAAACAAAGGATGCTTTCGGCCGTCTCGATCTGCTATTCAACAACGCCGGCATTTCCGGCCGCGCCATTCCGCTCGAGGACTTAACGTACGACCAGTGGAAGTCCATCGTCGACACGAATCTCACCGGCACCTTTCTTTGCACTCAGGAAGCTTTCAGGATCATGAAGAGCCAGGAGCCGCGCGGCGGGCGGATCATCAACAATGGCTCAATTTCGGCGCACGCCCCTCGTCCCAACTCCGCTCCCTACACCGCATCCAAGCACGGAGTTACCGGTCTCACTAAGGCGACCTCCCTCGACGGCAGAAAATACGACATCGCCTGCGGCCAGATCGACATTGGAAATGCTTCCACTCACATGGCGGAAAGAATGAAGAAGGGCGTTCCCCAACCGAACGGCACGGTTGCAGTCGAGCCCACGATGGATCCCGTGGACGTTGCTCGCGCCGTGGTGTACATGGCGTCCCTCCCTCTCGACGCCAATGTTCAGTTCATGACCGTCATGGCCACCAAGATGCCCTTCATCGGCCGCGGATGACTTAGGTGATTTAGCTTCGCTCATTTGCCGCGTAACCGACGGGCGGCTTCGTTGACTTGCCTCAGACGCCCATCTAAGATTACTTCCCCATGGCGAACGCACAGCCCTTTATGGGTCGCACGATCTCCCATTATCGCGTGGGAGAAAAGCTTGGTGGCGGCGGCATGGGCGTGGTGTACAAAGCGGAAGACACGCGCCTCGATAGGTCCGTAGCCCTGAAATTCCTTCCCGACGACACTCCCGGGGATGCGCAGACATTGGAAAGATTCCGGCGCGAGGCCCGCGCGGCTTCGGCATTGAACCATCCCAACATTTGCACGATTTATGACGTGGGAGAGCACGAGGGCAGACCCTTCATCGTTATGGAATTACTTGGCGGCCAGACATTGAGGCACTTGATCAGTGGAAAGCCGCTCGAGATGGATCAGATTTTGGACCTGGGCATCGAGATTACGGACGCTCTGGCAGTGGCACACGCCAGAGGTATCGTTCACCGTGACATTAAGCCAGCCAACATATTTGTTTCCCTTCGAGGCCAGGCAAAGATCCTGGATTTCGGCCTCGCGAAGATGGCCCCCAGACGCCGGCAAATCGGCGGCGATACGGAAGGAGCCACCCTGGCAACGATAGATGCGCCAGAACACCTCACCAGCCCCGGGGCAACTCTTGGGACTATGGCGTATATGTCTCCGGAGCAGGCGCTGGGAAAAGAGCTCGACGCGCGCACCGATCTCTTCTCTCTTGGCGCCGTCCTCTATGAGATGGGAACCGGCAAGCTGCCCTTTGCCGGAGAGACTCCGGCGGCGATGTTTGATTCGATTCTCCACGGAACACCGCGTTCGCCGGTTGGGCTCAACCCTGCAATGCCCGATGAGCTCGAACGGATTATCTACAAAGCATTGGAAAAAGATTACGACCTGCGCTACCAGACGGCTTCAGAGATCAGGACCGACCTGAAGCGGCTGAAGCGCGATCGCGAATCGGCCGGCCGCTCGGTTGCGCCCGGCAAGCCGGGTTCCGGCTCATCCCCGGTGGCGACAGCGGCCCCGGAGAAATCCGTTGCGGTGCTGTATTTCGAGAACTTAAGCGGCAGCAAGGATGACGAATATTTTCGCGACGGGATGACTGAAGACATCATCACCGAACTCTCGAAAATCAAAGAGTTGCAGGTATTTCCGCGCGCAGCCGTTCTGGCCTACCGGGACAAGCCGGTAACCGGCCCCCAAGTAGGCCGCGAATTGAACGCTGCGTGCGTGCTTAGCGGGAGTTTGCGCCGCGCCGGGAACCGCCTGCGCATCACCGCGCAACTCATTCAGGCGCAGACCGGCCATTCCATCTGGGCGGAACGCTACGATCGGGAACTCAAGGATGTTTTTGAAGTGCAGGATGAAATCGCCCGCAGCATCAGTCAGGCCCTGCGGATCAAGCTTTCCCCTCAGGAAGAAAAAGCAATCGCGCATAAGCAAACGGAAAACCCTCAGGCGTACGATTACTATCTGCGGGGACGACAGTTTTTCCACCAGTTCCGGCGGCGGGGCTTTGACTTCGCCAGGCAAATGTTTGCGCGCGCCATCGTGATTGACGCACAATACGCCCGCGCATATGCCGGCGTGGCGGATTGTTGCTCCTTTCTGTACATGTATTGGGACAGCAGCGAAGACAACTTGAACGAAGCAGAAGCAGCCAGTCGCAAGGCGCTTGAACTAGATCCTGAGTTGGCCGAGGCCCACGCCGCAAGCGGGCTGGCATTTGCTCTCAGAAAAGATTTCGTTAAGGCTCAACAGGAATTTGAAACCGCAATTCAATTGAATCCGAAGCTCTACGAAGCCTACTACTTTTACGCACGCACTGCCTTCCAGCGTGGCGAGCTAACCAAAGCTGCGGAGCTCTATGAACAAGCAGCTAGGTTGAATCCCGATGACTACCAGGCGGTGAGCTTGCTCGTTGCCGTTTACCACGGACTCGGGAGGGAAGCAGAGGCCGCAGCAGCCGAGCGCCGCGCTTTGCAGCTTACCGAAAAGCACATCGAAATTCATCCGGACGATCCTCGGGCGCTCTATTTGGGAGCAACCATTCTCGTTCGAATGGGAGACCACAAAAGAGGTTTTGAATGGGCTCGCCGGGCGCTCGAACTTGATCCGGAAGAAACATCGATTCTCTACAACGTCGCTTGCGTCTATTCCCTCTTGGGCCGAACAGAAGACGCCATCGGTTGCCTGCAAAAGGTGATGGAACATGGCACCTTTTACAAGAATTGGGCCGCGAAAGACTCTGATCTCGACGCTGTTCGCTCCGATCCCCGTTTCCAGGCCTTGCTAAGCTAAACGCTTCCCCCGCCGCTGACTTTGCTACCGCTCTCCGCATGGGGCGAATCTAGCCAAGGAGTGGTTTAGTGCCTGCCGAAACCGCCAGACCATGCGATAACAGCGCTGGCCAGCGCCCCAGCAAGCTCAAAACTACGTCGGTTAACTGAGGCTTGTCAGACAACCGTAGGATCGCCTGCGTCAGCAAAACGTACCCACGAAGCATTTTTCGTCGTTCGCGCTCAAAGGACCAGAGCCATCCATCCTCGCCGAGTTCATTATCAGCAATGTAACTGGACAAAAGCTCGGCAGCCATCAGCGCCTGAGTCATTCCTCCGCCGGTGACCGGATCGACGAATCCTGCCGCGTCCCCGAGCAAAACTGCCCCTGGCGTCACTCCGGCGATCGCACGCCCCGTCAGCGGCGAGGCCCCGATTGTGGCGCTCACCTGTTGGGCGCCTTCCATCATCGAGGCCAGTTCGGGAAATGCCTCGCAACGCGCAAGCAAGCTGACTTTCGTATCTTCCCGATTCGTACCAGCGTCGCCCAAGGCGATCACATTTATTTCGTGGTCAGGGAGCGGAGTAACGTAGATCTCTTTTCCCTTGGCGACAAATATTTCTACCCGATCCGATTGATCCTTCCTTTCCGACAGCCGGAAGTGGGCCCGAATCCCAAATCGGCCGCGACACGGGGGGCAGCTGAGGCCCAGCTTTTGGCGTATCGTCGAGTGCATGCCATCAGCCCCAACCACGAGGGGCGCGAGCACTCACTTCCCTGCCACGATCAACCCCCGAACACGCCCATTCTCGACAACCGGCCCTTCGACTCGGGATCCGGTGTGAATGCGGACTCCGGGAGTTGCAACCGCCTCCGAATGAAGGACGTGATCCAGCACCCTGCGACGCTGTCCTATTCCGGTTTGTTCGAACCCGGCTTGCCTTGGAAAATTCCCTTCCACTGTCCGACCATTGCAATGATATCGCACGCCTCTAAAGCGAGTTCCGCCCACGGAACTCGTTACGTTCAAATGGTCCAGGACGGTGACCCCCCCGGGCATGAGTCCTTCGCCGCATGGCTTTTCTCTCGGGTACTCGGCGCGCTCGAACAACTGCACCGCAAAGCCTTTCCGTCCAAGCATGATGGCGAGGGACGAACCCGCTATCCCGCCTCCGGCAACAAGCACATCAGCGGTTTGTTTGCCCGTGGAGTTCGTGGTGGCGATGTCGCTCTTACCACAGCTTCCCGGCAAACGATCACCAATCGAGGGCGCTGAAATCTCTGGATGCCCCAACATGTAGGTCACGGGAACGATCCCCGCCGCGCCTTTTCCGATTTGCCACTTGTAGCTCTGACCGTTGAGAGACGAAACGAGTTGTGAGAGTTCGGGGATCGAATATGCGCGCAGGCACGAGAGGATGCCATCAACCAGCAGTACGAAGGGGATTACCGGTATCGCGTAGGTCCAGAGCAGCCGCGACCACCTAAAGGGTCGAATGAAGGGCGTTATCAAAACAATCGTAACCGGCGCGAGAAATGTTAGAAGAATATTCAACGGGTGCCGCGCTGCTGCTTCAAAAATTCCGATTCCTTGCCGATTATTTACGGCGTTTTGGAGAACACCGGCCGCCTCCTTCGGCGGAAAGTGGTGGAAGGAACTAAAAATTGTTCGAAATCCAGCGATTTGCGCTGGAATCCTGCCCGCGTCGACCGGCTCGGCGGAATAAGTGATCGCACCGCCCGAGTCCTGCTGTGCCTTTTGAAATGCCGCAATATTCGGATATTTGTCCGTCAGGCAGACGCCAATCTTCAAGTCCGTTTGATTCGCAATCGTTCGATGCAACCATGTCCAAGGACCTCCCGCTCCCGAACAGAGGTCCACCACCTGATCTGCTTCCGCAGCCTTGATTGCCTGTGCAAGGCGGGGAGCAACCGGGCGGTAGATGTTGCCCCAATTTAAGACGGATTGCAGCGCGTCCGTCACGTGATCCCGCAGATTTTTGGGAAACCACACTTGCTCGTGAATCTCGGACACGTTGATGCGATTCATAGGGAGTAGTTAGCGTGCGTCTGTTGTGGCGTTCTAATGCCGTCAACAGCATTAGAGTTGTTGGGAGGCACAAATGGTTTGCCGGAGGTTTCTCCTGATTCTTCGCAGCGGATAATCGGCTCGAATCTTGCGACTATTGTGGGCGAGTTGCTGGCGGACTCGCGAGCCGCGGCGTGACCGTGAACTCGTGAACGTGCATTACGGCGATGAGCCACGAGCCATTGCTCTGCTTCGTCATGATCAAACTGTGAAGACCCTTGCGGGTGGGCCGCACGCTTCCGTCTTGATTCTTCGCGCCGGTCATTTGCCAGTCCACGTCCACGGCCGCTACGTCAGGCTTCAGAAAACGGATGCTTCGGACTTGGCCGGTCTGATGCGTCTCCCTGTAGACTCCGGTCATAAACGGCCCGAACGTCGCTTCCATTCCCGCGCGGCCGTGCGTCAGGTCCCCGAAGTTGTTGACGAAATCGCAATCTTCCGTATACGTCATCGCGACGGCGCGCACGTCGTGCTTGTTCCACATATCCATGTAGTTCTGCACAGCCTGTGTGATAGCGGCGCGGTCCTTGTCCTGCGAGCCCTTGACGGCGCCGCTGTGTTGTGCCGCCATCGCAAGCCCTGTTGCGGCTGTGGTGAAACAGAGTAGAAACCCTACTGCTGATAATGGCAGCCGCATCGCGGATTCTCCAATCTTCAAGTATCCTTTAAGTTCAACCTTCGTGCATAAAGGCGGGCGGAAGCTTACCTCTTGTCAAACCGGTGTGCAACTCGGCTTCTCGGACGCCATTACAAGAGTTTCAAAATCGAGGTTAAAACCCTTTCGTGTTTTCTGTGCATCTCTACTATTAGAGGATTGTTCATGACCAAGCCCATTAGACAATTCACAAGCTCCCTGCTGTTTGCCTTTCTTCTTTTCGCCACATCGCCTGTCGGCGCTCAGCCGCAGCGATCGGACTCTTCAAAAGTTCCGGTCACCACTGTCGTCACAGTGCTGGCTCCCAATTACACCGCGCCGCCTCCGATCGGCAAGTCGGACGTAATCGTTTACTCCGGTATGCAACGACAGGATGTCTCCGCGTTGGAGCCGGCGCAGGGCGATCGCTCGGCGCTCCAACTGGCAATTCTTATCGATGATCTTTCCAGGATTGACACTCAACTCCAGGATTTGCGCAAGTTCATTGAATCTCTGCCGAAGACCACTCAGGTTGGTGTGTTCTATGCTGATAACGGTGCCGTTCGCACCGCTGCGGATTTCAGCACCAACCATGAAGCCGTGGCACAAAAGGTTCGCCTGACTCTGGGTCTGGGCGCCTCGCCCGTCAGCATCTACATTTCGATGATGGATTTTATGTCCCACTGGCCCGCGACAGACGGACGCCGCGAATTTCTGGTGATTGCGGATGGAATTGACCGCTTCCGCGGCGATCCGGCGAGCCCCGACGTGCCTGCCACCATCGAACAAGCCGAGAAAGACGGCATCACCATTCATACGCTTTACGCCCAGGGTGCCGACTATGTCGCCCACAATCTCTTTCGTCTGAATTACGGGCAGAGCAATCTCGCCCAGATGGCCGACGCGACAGGCGGCCAGGCGTTCTTTCAGGGATTGAACACTCCGATCTCCTTTACGCCCTTGCTAAATCAATTGGACATGGTTCTGCACAACCAATACTTCCTGACTTTCACCACGGATCGCAGTCAAAAAAAGAAGGGAGAGCTTCGGGGCTTCCGCGTCCGAGCCGAGCAGCACAACGTGGACATCGCGGCCGCCAGACGCATTTTTGTGCCCGGCCCGTAGCTGCTATAGGATTCCTCCCGAACGGTACAAACGCGTAACCAAGCGGGCTGGACACTCACTCCAAAAACATGCTACACAATGCCGCGCTAAGTTCATTCGGCTAGGCCGAATCGGTATTGTAGGCAGTCGAGTCTGGGCTCATTGCAGGGGGGAACATGGGCAGGCCGCGATCTGGCTCGTTGTACGCTTTGAGTATTGCGTCAGCTGCTTTCGTCTTGTTGCTCGCCCTGACGGGCGCCACTCTCTGGCACACTTCACTCGCCGCGCCGCAAATCTCCTTCTTGACTCCCAACGAGGGTCAGGTCGTCGGCCTCGAATTTGACGGCCGGATGGTTTCAGATCTGGACAAATCAGTGGCGTTCTACAAATTACTCGGATTTATCGAAGTTCCGGGCCTGGATAAATCCTGGCGAAATGACGCGGTGATGAATCGCATTCACGGCCTCAAGGACGGCGTGCAATCCCGAATGGCGAAGCTCACGATCAACACCAACATGGGCGAGCAGAAACCATTCACGCTCTACCTGCGTGAATTCAAGGGAATGAAGCGCCGAAACGTGATGGGCGGACACCCTGCATGGACGCCCGGCGCGACGCATATTGATCTTACCGTTCCCGACGCCGACGAATTGTGGTCGAAATTGAAAGCGGCAAACGTGCTCTGGTCGCGCACCTGGGATAGCAAACTGATTGCAGCGCCCGGTTCGACGAAAGGCACCATCGCCTACATAACTGATCCTGATGGGATGGATGTCGAGATCTCCGAGCAGCGTCCTGCTGTGCCAGCGATAGGTGATCGCCCCGCGAGACCGGCCGATCCGCCGGGTTTCAATCACATCGGCTTGGTAATCCTTGATCTGGAAAAGGCCACGGCCTTTTACGGGGGTCTGCTTGGAGAACGATTGCCTACGACCACCTCAGCGTGGCTCAGCGGCGATTTCATGGATTCCGCCGTGGGCGGCCATGGCAATATCTTGCGCATCGTGAATGGAACGTTTCCTTTGGCGGCTGACCGGGACGCGCGGATGCGCTTTGAAATCGTTCAGTATGAAAACCGCAAGAGGCCCGTTGAACCTTACAGCATCACCGACATTGGCGTGAACTACGTAGGGTTCGAGGTCAAGAATATAGATTCCTTTGTCGCCCGATTGAAAGCCGCGGGCATCGCGATGGTATCGGATGGAATCGCCGAGATGAAAGGCGGCTACCGCGTGGCGCTATTCCGCGACCCGGACGTCGGCGAATTCGTCGAGTTTTACGAGCCCCCCAAGAACCCGCCATCAAACTAATCGGTCTGGGTCTCTATTTCTCGACGTTGGCCCCGGATTGCAACGATCTCCTTCACCCGCTACGCGGATTTGAGGGAGGGAGGATGGCTTTCCCACGCGTTGCTTAGCCGGCGGGTTGTTTCGCGCAGGCGGACGGCAAGATCCACCACTGTTTGCAGCCTTTGCGTGTCGACGGACGAAAAGCGGTCGCAGTGGGCCAGAAGCAACTCGGCATTTCCGAGAATGCCGGTCAGAGGATTATTGATCTCATGGCGAAAAATTGTGGCGATATCGCCCGGGAGTTCGGCCCAAGGCGGCCCGACGACTGAGCTTGACATCGCCGCCCAGCGCAATCTTCTTTCGATCAAACCAATTGCCAACGGCACGAAGTCTCCCACGCGTGCCACGAATTCAACTTCACCGCCGGCAACCAATCTGGCAACCTCCGCTTGTCTCTCTGGCGGAGCCAGCAAAATCACCGATGCCTTGGCGGCAAGCTGGCGGAGCGGCTCGACAAGCGACGCACCTTGCAGTAACTCGTGATCCACCAGAATCACCCTCGGCGTGGCCCGCGCCACGAGCAAGCGCAACTGCAACAGGCTCGACGCGATGGCTGGTCGGCCGTCGGCTACCAGGCGCTCCATTTCGTTGGCTAGTCGCTGTGCGATTGCGGGGTCGGCGAAACCCAGCAATAACGTGGGTTCTGTGAGGATCGCTGCTTTGGTTGCGGCGTCGGCTGCGCTCATGAGTTTATCTTTTGTTTCCTTTTGCTGTAGCTGGGTTGTTTTCGTTCGTGTTCGACTTCTTGATCTCCTTCCGCGCTGACCAGCAGGCCGTTCACGGCAAGCTTCAACTCCTCCACAAGGAACGGCTTGGCTAGAAAAGGCAATCCCTTGGGTTCGACAAAATCCAAGGTTCGTGGCGCCAGCGTGTCGCCCGTGGTGAAAAGAATTCGGTTTCGCATGGGACTTCCGGCGCGAACCAGCGCGTCGTAAAAAGCCGGTCCGTCTAACCGCGGCATCCTCAGGTCGCAGATAACTAGGTCATAATGATTGCGCGAAAGACGCGTGAGGCCCTCGGGGCTGTCGAGGACCGCCTCGACGTAATGGCCTTCCTCTCGCAGGACGTCCACCATTAATTGCGCCACGGTGCGCTCGTCTTCAACAATCAGGATCCGCCCAGGCGCGATGGCTGCGGAGCGGCCGCCGCGCCGGGCTCTGGGCGATATGCCGGGTTTAGGAGGGACGCCAACCACGGGTAGTTCCACCGTGAACTTCACACCTCCTCCCGGCTGGTTCTCAAACGTCACATCTCCTCCGTGTTGATGAACGATTCCGTAGACAATCGAGAGTCCCAATCCTGTCCCTAGGCCCGCGGGCTTGGTGGTGAAGAAGGGATCGAAAACTCGGGAGGCAATTTCGGCCCGGATGCCCGGGCCGTCGTCGCCAATTTCGATCAGAATTCGCCGTTTAGTTAGGTGACCTGGACGCGGGGTCATTAGACTGGTTCGAATCCGGATGTGACCCTCCCCACGACCCTCGAGCAACGCCTGCTCGGCATTGATCACCAGATTAAGCACCACCTGCTGAAGCTGATACGGATCGGCCAGCGTTTGCGGCAGGTTGCGATCCAGTTTGCAATGGACCATGATGTTTTCCACTCTCAGCTCATAACTGCGCAGCGCCAGCGTTCGCTCCACGATTTCGTTGATATCGACTCCCGTGCGTTCGGGCGTGCTTTCGCGCGCAAAGTAAAGTAGGTTTTTCACGATGCGCCGGGCGCGTTCAGCTTCTTGGTACACTTTCTTCGCTTCGGCAAGCTGTGCTGGCGCGAGCCCATGGCCCAAGAGCAGTTGCGCGTAACCCATGATGGCTGTGAGCGGGTTGTTGAGCTCGTGGGCGATTCCGGAAACGAGCTGACCGACCGCCGCCATTTTTTCCGTCTGAAGCATTCGGGACTGGATCTGAACCAACGATCCTTCTTCCATGCAAAGCAGCAGGTGATGGGAGCCTGGCAAAATCGAGCGCAAAGTGATGCGAATCGCAAAGCCGCTCGGGAGCGACGCGTTCAGGCTTCGCGGTTCCGACGAAGGAGGCGGTTGCGCCCAGAAAGACTTCATTTGTGCTGCGAGCGGTCCCGATAAGAGCTTTTCGAGTTCCGCGCGCCGGTCCACCTCCTTCAGGCGCAGCAATTCCCGCGCTCGCTTGTTGGCTCTTTGGATGACTCCCGTCGAATCCAATAGCAGGAGGGCTTCGCCACTGGAATCGAATACGGCATTGAAGGCCGCATCATCCAGAGGCTTTGCTGTCCCGGTAGCGCCCGAATACGCAACGGTCTCTCGAGAAACGTGGACGGTATCCATAGTGAGCAAAACGGCAGGCCCCCTGTGCAGTTCGTCGGGTGCTACCAGCGTCCCTGGACAATGCAGTAGCCCGAAAACACGGCGAGTGCGACGGCAATCCCATATTCCAGAGCACGGCGAGCCGCCCTCATCCAATAGTTGTTCCGCGCGCAATTCATTTGTCGATGCACATGGCGGGCAGTGCATAACCATTACCAAGCGAGGCTTTCTTTTAACATTCCGCTTTTCAGCGAGTTAAAAGGCTAAAGTGGCGGGAATCAATTATGAGACTTCCCACTTCGATACAAAATGCCGTGAGGGTTCCCTCTGTAGGAATATGGGAGAGGACCAATGATCGATGACTTGGTGACGCTGTTCAGTTCTGCGGCCTTGAAACCGCTTTTCAGTTCGCGTGGGAGTGTACTTCAGTTTCGTACTGCTTGAGCTTTCGATAGAGCGTGGTTTTGCCGATTCCGAGCAGACGAGCCGCCGCCAGTTTGTCGCCGCCAGCTTCCCGCAGGGCCCGCAAGATGGCTCGGCGCTCGAGCTCCTCGAGCGGCAGCAGCTCGTCACTTTGAGGCATGCGTTCGCCTGCACCATATTGCAGATTTGAGGGAAGATCGCCCATGTGCAGAAG
Organism: Candidatus Acidiferrales bacterium; assembly: GCA_035949735.1. Classification (GTDB taxonomy): domain Bacteria; phylum Acidobacteriota; class Terriglobia; order Acidiferrales; family UBA7541; genus Palsa-295. Next base: position 13,802 of record DASYZC010000065.1, read on the forward strand.
CGGACCGGAACCAAGGGCCACTGCCCGCTCGATGGCGTTTTCGAGTTCGCGGACATTGCCCGGCCAGTCGTAGGCCAGCAGCCGCGCCATAGCATCCTCGGAAATAGTGCGCATGTCACCCTTGGAATCGCAGAATTTCTCGAGGAACGAATTCACTAGAATGGGAATGTCGCCCTTTCGCTCGCGAAGCGGCGGCACTTTAATCTGCACAACGTTCAGTCGGAAAAATAAATCCTGCCGAAACTGGCCCTGCCGGACAGCGGCATCGAGATCGCGGTTGGTGGCGGCCATGACGCGCGTGGCGATTGAAACGCGATCGGTCGAGCCGACCGGCTTTACCTCTCTTTCTTGCAAGGCCCGCAGGAGCTTGGCCTGCAAGTCCACGGGGAGATCGCCGATCTCATCCAGAAAAAGCGTTCCTCCCCCGGCGGACTCCATCAGGCCCACTTTCGAATGTGTGGCTCCCGTGAAGGCACCCTTCACATAGCCGAAGAGTTCGGATTCGATAAGCGTAGGGACCAGGGCGGAACAGTCCACGGGCACGAATGGCTCGTTGCGGCGCGGCCCCGAAAAGTGGATCGAGCGGGCCACCAACTCCTTTCCCGTCCCACTCTCGCCGAGAACTAGAACGGGATATTTGTGCTGACTCACTTTTTCGATAAGCCGGTAAACCCGCTGCATCTTCGGAGAAACACCGATGAGGCCTCCGAAGCCCGGCCGGCTGCGCAGCTGCTCGCGCAAAATACGATTTTCCTGATCGATTTCAAGCGAATGCAGCACACGGTCCAGCTTGGTGCGCAGTTCCGGAACGTGAAAAGGCTTGGTCACATAGTCGGCCGCACCCATGCGTGTCGCCTCCACCGCGCTTTCGATCGTGCCGTATTGAGTCAATACGATTACGGCTATGTGGGGATGGGATTCCCGCACACGCTTCAAAAGCTCAAGTCCGCCGAGCTGCGGAACGCGCAGGTCGGTGATGATCACGTCTACCGGAGACTGCTCGAGAATCTCAAGGGCCTGCTCGGTGGTTGAGGCGGTTCGTGTGCGCAGGCCCGACTCTCCCACCACGTCGCGGCACAGGCTTCTTGTGGCATCTTCATCGTCGACGATCAAGACAGTCGCTGCCGCTGGCTGTCGCGCCGCAAGAGCTGTTTCCGTTCCCGTTCCAGGCATCGCTCCCCTCCCAAGCCACTTCCCCCAATCAAAGTTTTTCCCAAGGATTTTATTGATTGCACGGACAGAACCAGTTCGACTGGATCAGTGCGCTGATTCTAAAGGTCTTACATTATTCCGAAACCGCCGCTGGTTGCACTGTAGTTCCAGAATGGGAAAGAAGACAAGACCGTAAGACTACGGCTTCTTGTAAGCCCAATGGATCGAATCGCTTGCCGTTGCGGGAGTTGCCCGTGTCCCGAAATGGGGTCAGATCGAACTTTGTGCAGTTATCACCAGGACTCAACCAACCCTCGCCTTAAAAGCTACATCTGAAAGTGGCGGAACGCACACCTGGCTTAACTACGGACCGGTGATGCCGCTTTCGGTCGCTACTCAGACTGAACTCCCAATACTCAAGGCGAGGCAAATTATGAAACGGACGATCGCAATTGCAGGGGCGGCAGGCCTTTTCTACGTCGCGCTGGCCGTTGGGTCGTGCGCGCTCAGCGCGGATTCCTTAGCCGACGCGGCGCAGTCCGCAGTCCCCCTCGAGATCGTTAGTGGAACGAGACTTTTGATCGGCCTGCGCGATTCGCTCAGCACCAAGACCGCGAAGGCTGGCGACCGATTCAGGGCGCGGACGCTGGAGCCGATCCCCATAACGGATGGGACCGTTCTGCCTCCCGGCGCGGAGGTGCGAGGTCATGTGGACAAGGTTGAAGCCGCCCATCGGACGGGCCGCGCCCGCATGTGGCTCACGTTTGATGACCTCCAGGTGCCGGGCGAGCGCGCTCCGCTGGTTGCTCTTATAGACGACGTGCCGGGAGTTCAATCCGTTCGCGTCAATTTTGCGCGTGAGGGCGACAT
>DASYZC010000066.1:0-4426 GCA_035949735.1 Candidatus Acidiferrales bacterium
GCCATCGACAACGAGTCGCTGGACTTGGTGGAGAAATATGCCGACGTGATCCAGATCGGTGCGCGCAACATGCAGAATTTCTCGTTGCTGAAACGCGCCGGACGGGCGAAGAAGCCTGTGCTGCTGAAGCGCGGAATGTCCGCCACACTCGACGAATTCCTGATGGCGGCCGAATACGTGTTGTCCGAAGGCAACTATCAAGTGATCCTGTGCGAGCGCGGTGTGCGCACGTTTACCGATCACACGCGCAATACGATGGATGTGAGTATCATTCCAGCCGTGCAGAGCCGCAGCCACTTGCCCATTGCGGCCGACCCTTCGCACGGAACCGGGCGGCGCAATAAAGTGCTACCGCTCTCGCGCGCGTGCGTTGCCGCCGGCGCCGACGGACTTCTCGTGGAAGTGCATCACGATCCGGCGCGAGCCCTCTCGGACGGCCCGCAATCGATTCTGCCTGATGAATTCGATCAGCTGGTATGCGAAGTCCGAGACATTGCCGGCGTTCTAGGACGCACGCTCAATTAAACTACGGCCTCAAATGGTGGAACCGGTCAGTCAGGTTTGAAGAGGGGGCGAGTGTTTTGGGAATCGGGCGGAAGCTGCTCGGGGACAGCACGACTTTCCGCCGCGTGTGCCTCCGTAGACGCGGAAATGGCAGGCGCAGAGTCTACCGGCGATTTTTTCCGCAACAAGTCTTCCGCAACATTTATCAGTTTTGTGACGTCCGATTTCGACACCAGTCCGCGGGCGCCCGCTTTCTTAGCTTCCAACTCAAGCCATTCAGCATAATGCATCGTGTAAATTACGATCGGAACTGAAGGCAGAATTCTCGTAATCTCGCGAGTTGCCCTGAGGCCGTCCATCACGGGCATTGCCAAATCGAGAATGATTAGGTCGGGATTCAGCTCCTTTGCTTTCGCCAGCGCTTGCTCACCATTCTCCACTTCCGCGCACACTTCCCATCCCTCGTGGGCCTTCAGCGTTTCGCTGATACGCCCTCTAACGACCTCGTTATCATCGACCACCAGTATTTGCGCCGCCATGAAGAGCACGCTCCCGTCGGGAACAGGGGCCCGGGGTAACGTCGGGTACCCTACAATAGGCGGAGGTGTCTGGAAATACCACCGGGACCGTAGAAGGCCGCTGAGAATCCTCTACACGATTTCTGGTACGCGGACGCCCCGGGTAGCTGCTGATGCAGGAATCCGGCCTGAAGAAGAGCGGAAGTTCAGGCTTGGACAGGCAGGTTTGCGGTTTCCCACGCCGCAATGCCACCGGCGATTTCGCTGACGCGCTGAAATCCACCGCGCTGTAGCAAACTCGCGGCGATGGATGAGCGGTAGCCGCCCGCACAATAGACCAGGAGCGAGCGGTCTCTCGGGAGTTTATTGAAATTGTCGACGAGATGATTGAGCGGGAAGGACAAGCTTCCGCCGATGTGTTTCTGCTTGCGTTCAGCGGGACCGCGGACGTCGATGGCGAGCGGCGGCCGGGTGGATGACAGAAGTTCCGCGGCAAACGGCGCGCTGAGACGTTCGGTGGTGACGGTGAGATCGGGGCGCGATTTCAGACTGTGCAAGCCATCCTTCAAAAATCCAACGATGTGATCGAAACCGATTCGCCCGAGGCGGGTTGTCGATTCATTTTCCCGGCCAGGGTCGGCGATGATGACGATGGGGTGATCGCGGTCGAGCACCGTGCCGGCCCAGGTTGCGAACTGGCCGCCGAGGCCGATGTTGATGCTGCCCGCGAGGTGAGCCGCAGCAAATTCTCCGGGATCGCGCGTATCGAGAATTTGCGCGCCGACCGCTTGCAAGGCAAGCAGGCCGTCGAGCGTCATCGCGTTCACCCGTTCCAGCGTTTGATCGAGCGTGGGCCGCTCTTGGCTATTCAGCACAGCATCGTAGGTGAAGTAGGAAGGAGCATCCGCCTGATCGGCAGTGACCACTTTGATGAAAGCTTCCTTGGACATGGGCTGCAGTGCATAGTTCGAACGGCGCTGCTCGCCCAATGTTGATACGGTTTCCTTGCTGAGCGCCTTGCCGCAGAGCGAGCCCGCGCCATGAGCCGGATACACCAGGCTCTGGTCCGGCAGCGCCAGCAATTTGGCGTGAAGAGAATCGAAGAGCATGCCGCCGAGTTCGGTGGCCGACCAACCGAGCGCCACGCGGAGGTCGGGACGGCCTACGTCGCCGATAAACAAGGTGTCTCCGGTGAGCACGGCATGCGGCTGCGTATCGCTGGCGTTCAAGTCGTAAATCAGAATGGAGATTGACTCGGGAGTGTGGCCCGGCGTTTCGAGCGCCTTCAGGCGGACGCGTCCGAATTCGACGATGTCGCCATCGCGAAGAGGAGTAAATGCGTACGCCGCTTTAGCCGCGGCGCCGAGGTAAATTGTTGCGCCCACGCGATCGCGCAGCTCCAAATGCCCGGCCACAAAATCGGCGTGGAGGTGGGTGAGGAATACGTGCCTGATCTTGAGAGCGTGTTCGGCAGCGAAGGCAATGTATTGATCCGTGTCGCGTTGCGGGTCAACGACGGCGGCCGTGCCCGTAGACTCGTCTCCAATAATGTAGGAGGCGTGCGCCAGGCACGACAAATAGAATTGTTTGAAGACCACGCCGCGGCACCTCCACTTCGAGACCGCTAGCGCGGCTGGGGAACGATCCGCAGATACGGCCGAGGCGCCTTCCAGCCACCCGGATATTTCTGTTTGGCCTCTTCCTCAGACACCGAAGACAGAATAATCACATCGTCACCGTGCTTCCAGTTTACCGGCGTTGCGACTTTGTGCTTGGCAGTGAGCTGCATCGAATCGACGACTCGGAGAACTTCGTCGAAGTTGCGGCCGGTGGTCATGGGATAGCTGAGCATCAGCTTGATCTTTTTGTCCGGACCGATAACGAACACTGTGCGCACGGTGGCGTTCGTGGCAGCGGTGCGGCCTTCTGAAGTGTTGCCGGCGTCGGCCGGCAGCATGTCATACAGCTTGGCGATTTTTAGTTCGGGGTCGCCGATCATCGGATATTTCACCTTGTGGCCCTGGGTCTCTTCGATGTCCACTGCCCACTTGCTGTGACTCGCGACGGGGTCCACGCTGAGGCCGACAATCTTGCAATTGCGCTTCTCGAATTCCGGCTGCAGGCCAGCCATGTAGCCGAGTTCCGTGGTGCAGACGGGAGTAAAGTCCTTCGGGTGTGAAAACAAGACTGCCCAACCGTTGCCGATCCACTCGTGAAAGCTGATCGTACCTTGGGATGTCTCGGCTGTGAAATTCGGCGCCTCATCATTTATGCGCAGGGACATGAAATTCCTCCAATTTTCTTATCGCGTGGCTTACGTCTCGGCCAGCTTGATTTGCCGACAGTGCGCTGGAGCTTAGCAGAGTTTCCGCAGCGCGAAAACCAAAGTTTTATTTGAGCCGGGAAGGCCGGCGCACGGCTTGACTCTCCGCGTTTTGTTCATTTAATCTAGGCGCGCTCTCAAGCTATTGGATAACCGGAGGATGCGTTGGCCAGCCCATCGAAGCCCGCTTATATCAAGGTGACCGTCGGATGTACGAACTGCCAGGCCAAGCAAGTGGTTAACGTGCCGGTCCACGCCGAACTGGTTCCAAGGGGCGGTCAAACAATGGTTTGCGCGGAGTGCGGGCAAGGATTTGAAGTAAAAGTTCCCAACCACAGGGCGCAAGGGCCGTTCCCCGCCTGAGTACCGCATTCACGAGACACCCAAATAGTCCAACTGGCGACGAGATGTATGAGTGGTGGCACAACGCGGTGCGGACACCTGGGGCTAATGGGCGTAGTCCGAGGATACAAGGTAAATTTTGAATTAGAGCCCTGTATTCGCGCAAGTACCTGTTGGTGTAAAGAAAAATCGTCTACGGTGACGTGTGGTGAGGGCACGATTTTGGGGTGGCTCGTATCGGCCCTGCTTACGAGACGAACGTGCAACCGATTCGCGAGCGCTCGCCGGCGGTTAGGAGCATGTACGCCTTGCGCAGCATCACTCGGACGGGGGGTAAAATTGGCACGTGGAGTATGGCACTGAACTGGTTGGGCAAATCCTCGGGCTTATCCAATTGCAACGCGACTCCGCCGTAGCTCAAGTCGATCACTCGAGCAGATTTCTGTTCTCCATTATTGAGCAGGGCGTAGGCTTTCGTTCCGGCAAGCGATACACGCTCCCATTTGCGGTGCTCGCCGCGCGCCTCCGCGCCGGGTACGACGCTCGGCTTTGCGGGCGAAACAGCGGGAGGTTGATGTGGCGGGCGTGGAGGCGTTTCGCCTTTGGGAGGCTCAGGCTCCATCGGAACTACTCGCTGAGAAGGCCGATTGGAAGCCTTCAAAGCGTATAGTCTTTCATCCGCAGTGCCGAGCAGTTCGCTCCTCTGATCCCCATCCTGTGGATAGACCGCGGCGCCGAA
>DASYZC010000067.1:0-4136 GCA_035949735.1 Candidatus Acidiferrales bacterium
GCTTTTGGAACAACCGCTCTCCAAGTGGGAGGAGCGCACATCGCACTGCGGGAGAAGGACTCCGCGATCGTTCCAGGTTCAGACCGCCCGCTCACCTTTAGCGGCGGACCTTCGTTCAATATCCCGCCGGGTGCCGAGATATTAAGCGATCCGGTCGATCTCGAGGTGCCCAAGCTGGGTGATTTGGTGATCAGCGTGTTTATTCCGGGTGAAGCTTCTTCCGCCACGGTCCACCTTACCGGGCTGCATACCACATACATTTCGCAACCGGGTGATTTCACAGCGGCGGCTTCGATCGCGCCCGCGACCACCGTTCAGATGTGGTATTGGATTTCCGCGGTGGATGTCCTTGCGCCCAAGGACGCGGGGCTTATTGTCGCATTCGGAGACTCGATCACCGATGGCGCGACTTCCACGCCTGACACAGACAGTAGCTGGCCCAGCCAACTTGCCCGTCGTCTGGCAGCAAATAAGGCCACCGCAAAACTGGCGATCGTCAACGAGGGCATCTCCGGCAATCGCGTTCTAAATGATGGCGCGGGCGTTTCGGCCTTGCAGCGGTTTGACCGAGACGTGCTGAGCCAGCCGGGAGTGAAATGGCTGATCGTCCTCGAGGGCATCAATGATATAGGAATCGGTTCGCTTCCCGGTGCTGAACCCGCCGATGCCGTGACCACCGATGATCTGATCGCTGGATACAAGCAGATCATCGAGCGGGCGCACATTCACGGCATCAAGGTCATGGGCGCGACGCTAACACCCTACGTTGGCGCCGCATACGCCAGCGAAAAGGGTGAAGCGATTCGCGAAGCCCTAAACAAATGGACCCTTACGAGCGGTGCGTACGATGCTGTGGTGGATTTCGATGCAGCCACGCAGGATCCAGCCAATCCGAAACAGATTCGACCGGCGTACAACATTCGCGATCATCTGCATCCCAACGACGAGGGCTACAAAGCTATGGCTGAGGCCGTGAACCTTTCGATCTTTACGGGCAAGGCTAAATAGGCTGACGCGTCCCAGGCAAACCCGCCGCTCGCTAGTGTGAAGACCCTTTGCTAAGATGAGCGCACTTATGACCAAAGAAACTTCCGAACTTCGCAGAATGAGCCGCTCGCTAGAGGAAACCGATCCAGACATTGCAGCAGTGGTGCGCAACGAAGTCCGGCGCCAGGCGACGGGACTCGAGTTGATCCCTTCGGAAAATTTCGTTTCCGAGGCGGTCATGGAAACCATGGGTTCCGTCCTGACGAACAAATACGCCGAGGGCTATCCGGGGAAACGCTACTACGGCGGTTGCGAATTCGTGGATCAAGCGGAGCAGCTCGCCATCGATCGCGCGAAAGCTCTCTTCGGAGCAGACCACGCGAACGTGCAGCCGCATTCCGGAACACAAGCCAACATTGCCGTCTACATGACTGCGCTCCAGCCTGGGGATACTGTGCTGGGCATGAACCTTGCGCACGGCGGCCACTTGACGCACGGGCATCCGCTGAATTTCTCCGGTAAGACGTACAAATTCGTGCCCTACGGCGTTGCGAAAGATACGGAAACAATCGATTACGACGAGCTCGACCGTCTGGCGCGTGAGCATAAGCCGAAAATGATTGTGGCGGGCGCCAGCGCCTATTCACGGATCATTGATTTCGCGCGAATGGCCAAGATCGCGCAGTCCGTGAGCGCTTTGTTGTTCGTGGACATGGCGCACATCGCGGGGTTGATTGCCACAGGGCTTCATCCGAGTCCGATACCCCACGCCGATTTCGTTTCCACGACCACGCACAAAACCCTACGAGGGCCGCGGGGTGGGCTAATTCTCTGCCGCGAAAAATATGCCAAGGAGCTCGATCGCGCGACGTTCCCAGGCATTCAGGGCGGACCCTTGATGCACATCATTGCCGCAAAAGCGGTTTGCCTAAAAGAGGCGGCCGAACCCGGATTCGCGGAATACCAAAGGCAAGTTATTGACAATTCAAAGGCGCTCGCGGCCGCCGTGGCCAAACGGGGCTTCCGAATCGTCAGCGGTGGAACAGACAATCACCTGTTTCTTGTGGATATCAATTCCCGGGGCCTCACTGGTAGCGTTGCGCAGCCCGCGCTCGATCGGGCCGGCATTACCGTGAACAAAAACTCGATTCCATTCGATCCCCTGCCGCCGCTGAAGGCCAGTGGCATACGCATGGGAACTCCGGCAGTGACCACGCGCGGCATGCGCGAGCCGGACATGGACAGAATCGCAGGATGGATTGCAGAAATACTGGATCACATCGGCGACGCGGCGATCGAACAGCGCGTTCGCGCCGAAGTGGCCGCTTTCGCCGAGCAGTTCCCTCTCTACGCCTCGCGCATGAAAGACTCAGAAGTCAGTCTCGCAAGCGCCCGCGTAGGCCACTAACACGGAAAAGGGTCCGATAGAGCCTAAAGCGAGAGCAAAGGCAGGTGAGGCTGTGTTTCGCCACACGATCCCCATTGGGCGTGTTCTTGGGATACCGATCGACCTGGATTACTCCTGGTTTTTGATCGCTGTTCTTATTACCTGGCTGTTGGCCGTTAATTATTATCCCGCGACATTCAAAGGCGGCACCGGCGGTGAATACTGGCTGATGGGCGCCGTGACCGCCGTGCTGTTTTTCGGCAGCATTCTTGTGCACGAGCTGGCTCACTCGTGGGTTGCTCTTCGTTACAAAATTCCGATTCACCGGATCACGCTTTTCATTTTTGGCGGCGTCTCGCAGCTCGCAGGCGAACCTCCGAGCGCCGCAGCCGAGTTCTTGATTGCGATTGCCGGCCCGCTAACTAGCTTCGCCTTGGCGGCGATCTTTTTTCTTCTCGAAGGATCGCTCGTGAATTTCGCGCCGGCCCTAGCCGTGGCCAAGTATCTTGCGCTCATTAACGGCCTGCTGGGGCTGTTCAACCTGATACCAGGATTTCCGCTCGACGGGGGCCGCGTTTTTCGCGCAATCGTGTGGGGAGTGAACAAGAACTTCCGTCGCGCTACATTGATAGCCGCCAGCACCGGGCGGTTTTTCGGCTTTCTATTTATCGTTTGGGGAGTATGGCAAATACTCACGGGAAGAGTGGCCGATGGGCTTTGGATCGCCTTCATCGGGTGGTTTCTGGAAAGTGCGGCTGGAGCGCAAGTCCAGCAGCAGATGGTGCAGGGGCTTCTGGTGGGCCACAAAGTATCGGAAGCGATGGGTGAGGCGTGTACTCACGTACCGGGAAGTACTCCCTTGCAGGACCTGGTGGACGAGCAGATTCTTTCACACGGCCGGCGCTGCTTTCTTGTGGATCAAGGAGACCGCGAGGTCGGGCTATTGACCCTGCACAACCTGAAGGAAGTTCCGCGTTCGTCCTGGACTACGACGACCGCAGCCCAAGCCATGACTCCTATCGAAAAGCTGAGTAGGATCGACGCGAATGCCGAATTGTGGACAGCATTCGAAAAGATGGGACGGGACGGGATCAATCAAATGCCGGTGATGAGGGGAAACGAACTCGTTGGAATGCTTTCGAGGAGCGACGTCGTCCGGTACCTTCAGACTCTACAGCAAGTAGGCACGCGCGCGGCCTGACTTCGCGAGCTATACGATTTCAATATCAAGTTCGGTCGAGCGGCGGTCGCGAATCGAGAATGCGCGGACGGGCCGTGCGGCGTTGGGCTGCGGCGAAACTATGAGGTAAGCGGTATCCGGATAATAAGCAAGCTCGATGTCGCGCGGCGAGGGCTCATTTTTCCCGTTAGGATGAGAATGATAAATTCCCATCAACTCGAGGCTGGCCACGCGAATTTCCCTCACCAAGCTGAATAATTCCTGGGGCGCCATTTCGTACGCGGTCGCGAGGTTGCCGGCAACATTCGTCGCCCGGAAAATGCGCGCGATCACGCCTCCGCTTCCTCCCAACAAGCCACAGCACTCGTGTGCCGGCTCCAGCTGAGCGAGGCGCACTAATTCCGGGATGAGTCCTTGTCGAACCCGAATTGCGACGCCTTGCACAATTTTCTTGCGCTAGGCTTTTTGGGCCTGGCGCCGAAGGAACGTGGGCACGTCGAGATCGTCGGCGGGAATTTCGTGAATCACCTCGCTGACGTTTCTCGCAACCTGCTGGACGACGTTCGTTTGCTCGGGAGCCAC
>DASYZC010000068.1:0-7026 GCA_035949735.1 Candidatus Acidiferrales bacterium
CAAATCCACAACGTTTTCGATGCCCACTTTATCGAGCAGACGCACAGCAGGAATGTTTCGCGAATCGGCGAGGGCGCGACGCAAAGTGATGCGGCCTTCGAACTTCGCGTCGTAGTTGTGGGGCGAATAATTTTGGCCGCCACTGCGGAAGGTGACGGGCTCGTCCACGATGGTATCGAAGGGCGAAGCTCCTTGGGCAAGCGCCTCGGAGTAGACGTAGATCTTGAAGGAACTGCCCGTCTGGCGGAGGGCCTGGGTGGCGCGATTGAATTTCGACGTTTCGAAATCGTAGCCGCCAACCATGGCCTTGATCTCGCCCGTGGAGTTATCGATCGCGACGAGAGCGGCCTGGGCCGCGGGAACTTGTTCGAGCTCGACCTGCGCGGCGGTGCCGATAATCTCCTTGATCTGGACGGTGACGAGATCGCCCACCTTCATTAAATCGGTGGCCGATGTATGGCCCGTCCAGGAATAATCGGCCGGCGTGAGAATCGCGCGATAGGGTCCGATCTTGATCCAGGCGAAGGTGGGCTGGGCGGCGGTGACCAAGCCGGTGACGTAATCGCCCTTTCGGATCGGTCCGTGCCAGTCGGAGTCTTGATAGTTATCGATCGTCCCCAGACGATCGCGAAAAATGTTGGGAAGGTGGCCGCGCCAGCCGTGCCGACGATCGTAGGAGTGAAGGCCGTCGCGAAGCGCCTGGTCAGCAGCTTTCTGCATGGCAACATTGAGAGTGGTATAGACGCGCAAGCCCTGCTCGTGAACGGCGTTGGTGCCGTAGGTCTGCTCGAGATATTGGCGAATCTCCTCGACAAAGTAGGGCGCAAGATCGTTGCGCTGCGACTGGATGTGGAGTTCCAGGGGAAGGCGGCTTGCGGCGTCGGCCTGTTGCGACGTGATTTTGTCGTCGTGAGCCATGAGCGAGAGGACTAGGTTCCGCCGCGCCAGAGCGCGCTCCGGATGATTGACCGGCGAATAGCTGGGTCCGCGAATGATGGCGGCCAGCAGTGCGGCTTCGGGGAGAGTTAGTTCGCCGACAGGCTTGCTGAAATAGTATTCCGAGGCGGCCTCAAAGCCGTAGTTTCCAGAGCCCAGGTAAATCTGATTGCAGTACAAGGTGAAAATCTGGGCTTTGGTGTAATGACGCTCGACTTGAAGCGCGAGGATGGTTTCCTCAATCTTGCGGTGAAAGCTGCGGTCCGAGCGGTTCAGAAAAAGACCGCCAGCCAACTGCATGGTGAGTGTGCTGGCGCCCTCGGCAACACGGTGAAGAACGATATCGCGCCAGGCAGCTTCGAGGACGCGCGGGAAGTCCACACCCCAGTGATCCTCGAAGTGCTGGTCTTCGGTGGTGAGGATGGCGTCCTTTAGAACTCTTGGAATTTGATCGTAGGTAAGGAGAATGCGGCGCTGAAGAGAGAAGGTTCCGATGGCCTGGCCATCGTCGGCGTAAAGCTCGGTGACGACGACTGGACGATAATCCTCGAGGGCGCGAATTTCCGGAAGGTCGCTCGAATAAACGAAGAGGAGTCCGACAGCAGCTCCGATACCGATGGAAAGCAACAACAAGAAGGCGAAGGCGAGGCGACCGAACAGAGTGCCGCCGCCGATCTTCATGGTGGCTCGATAGAATCTCTCTTCCATGGAGCAGATATTCTAGCGCATCGGGGGTTTGGAGGCGGGCCGGTTGACTAATTGGTTTCTGGCACGCGATACGCGGAAATGGGCTTGCGGCGCACAGCCGACGAAACTGCGGCGGCGTTTGGTGGGCGAAAAAACCCACCCTCGCCAAACCCGCGAGGATGGGGCACCCGCAAATTCAAAAGCGCGCTCCCGAAGGGGGAGAGGATTGCAGAGGATATTGCCCTGGAATGTTGGGGGCCAGAAGATGAGGAGGCTGGCCCCCAGACCGTCCGTCACAACGCGCACTTACTTCTTAGCAATCTGAACCGGAATCGCTTCTTCGACACCATTCCCACGTCCCGCGGACGGATGCGCTGTTTGGAAGACTTCGCCGAAACGTGCCAGACGCACAGAATACACCGCGCGATGGTCCCCACGGACAGTGATGAGCAGTTTGCTGTCGTCACTATCCCCGTTGTAGCTGGGACGCGCGACGTCAAAAGCGACAACCTTGCCTGTGTGAACGTCGCTAATGATGATGTTTGGAATGTTGTCCTCGAGGACGAGCGAGTACTGCCCGGGAGGCAGGGTGGCTTGGCCCCATTGGAGCTGTTTCGTCAACGTGAACGTGCCTTTGAAAAGCGAGTTAGCGTGAGCCGCAGTCGCCATGAAACAGACCCCCAGCAGAATGCCGAGGAACAGCTTTGCAGTTGCTGAATGCTGGATATTCTTCACTTTCATTGTCCTTCTCCTTTCGTCTCAGGCCGACTGCGGCTCCGCTTCCATGCCGGAATCCGTGTCGTGCCTTCATGCCTTGCGGGCATGGCGCGCACTTTGCGCCGGTCGCGTCGCGGGATCAATCCCTGGGAAGTAACTTCGTTGTAGGACGCGTATATCTGTGTAATTCACTCAGGAGGCGAACCTTAGCTGCGGGAATACCCGCAACCAATCGGCTTTTCGCCGGTTTGCATTGGTGCTAGACTCCGCGGCATATCCGGGTTAGAGATGGCTCAATTCCCCAGCCAGCCCCGCAGCGTGCGCTTCGGGTCGTTTGAAGTAAGTTTCCCTTCGCGCGAAGTCCGCAAACACGGCGTTCGAGTGAGCTTGCCCGGCCAGCCCTTTGACATCCTAGCCATCCTTCTGGAGCGAGCCGGCGACGTAGTTACTCGCGAAGAACTCCGCCAGCGCTTATGGCCGGCCGATACTTTCGTGGACTTCGAGCACGGCATGAACAACGCGATAAAGAAGTTGCGCGCGGCGTTGGGCGATTCCGCGGATCATCCGGTCTACATCGAGACCCTCGCCCGCGTAGGTTATCGATTTATCGCCCCAATCGAGCAAACGGCGAGCACTCAGAATCAAATGCACGGGCAGCCGGTGATTCGCCGGAGCGTGGTTGTCCCGGCGACTGTAGCTGTCGTAACAGTTGTCGCGCTCGTCGCCGGCGGCTACTTCTATTTCTACCGCACGCCGAAGCTGACTGAATCCGATTCCATCGTGCTCGCCGATTTCGCGAACACGACCGGTGACCCGGTGTTTGACGGTACGCTGCGGCAAGGTTTGGCGGTGCAGCTGGAACAATCGCCCTTTCTCAGCATCATTTCCGACAGCCGCATCCAACAGACACTCCGCCTAATGGACAAGCCGCCGGACACTCGGGTGACGCCGGAAATTGCTCAGGACCTCTGCCAGCGCGCGGGAGGCAAGGCGTATCTGAGCGGTTCCATTGCCAACTTGAGCAGCCAGTTTGTTCTCGGTCTCAATGCCGTAAATTGTGGGACGGGCGATTCCCTGGCTGAAGAGCAGGAGCAGGCCACGGGGAAAGACCAGGTGCTTGCGGCCCTGGACACGGCGGCTGCGAAGCTGCGCGCAAAGCTGGGCGAATCTCTTACCACGTTACAGACATTTGATACTCCCATCGAGCAAGCTACCACGCCCTCGCTCGAAGCCCTTCAGGCCTACACCCTCGGACGGAGGGCGTTATTGGGAAAAGCCGACTATACCGCCGCCGTGCCGCTGTTCCAGCGGGCAGTTCGCCTTGACCCGAATTTTGCTATGAGCTATGCCTCGCTGGGAATGAGCTATTTTAATCTCGGCGAAACCGCCGTGGCGGCGGAGAACTTCCGGAAGGCCTACGAACTGCGCGAGCGAGTTAGCGAGCGGGAGGAATTCTACATTGAGTCTCACTACTATAACTTTGTCACTGGCGACCTGGGGAAGGCGCGACAGGTCTACGAACTCTGGGCGCAGACCTATCCGCGGGATGCGGTGCCAGCGAACGATCTGGGTGTCATCGCCATTAATTTGGGGCAATACGACAAAGCCCTTGAGGAAACCCGAGAGGCCGTCCGCCTCGACTCGACCGGTCTGGGATATGCCAATCTCGTTAGCAACTATCTCTATTTGAATCGCCTGCAGGAGGGGCGGGCCACCGCCGCAGAGACGCAGGCCAAAAACCTGGATTCCCCTTATCTCCGTCTCCTTCTGTATCAGCTTGCCTTCCTGCAGAACGATGCGGCGGGGATGGCGCAGCAAGTAACCTGGGCTGCAGGCAGGCCGGGAGTGGAAGACGAGCTATTGTATGAAGAAGCTGATACGGCCGCTTATTTCGGGCGGCTCGGGAAGGCCCGGGAGCTATCTCCCCAGGCGATAACTTCGGCTGAGCGGGCAGAAGAAAAGGAGACTGCAGCCAGCTACGAAGCTGATGCGGCGCTACGGGAAGCCCTCTTCGGCAATACAGCCGAGGCCCGGCAGCAGGCCGCTGAGGCGCTCGCCCTTTCGACCGGCCGGGACGCCCAGTATGGAGCAGCACTGGCGCTGGCCTTGGCAGGGGATGTGACACGTGCGCAAGCCCTGGCAGATAATTTGGCCAAGCGCTTCGCCGAGGATACTCTTGTGCAGTTTAACTACCTGCCAACGATTCACGCTCAACTTGCGCTAGACCATAACGATGCTCCGAAGGCCGTAGAGCTCCTCGAAGCGGCTGCTCCCAACGAGTTGGGGTCACCGGGCGTGACCTTCAATTTCGTGAGCCTGTATCCCGCTTTCGTGCGTGGAGACGCCTATCTGGCCGCGCACCAGGGGAACGAAGCCGCCGCGGAGTTCCAGAAAATTCTCGACCAGCGAGGTGTCGTGCAGAATGAACCCATCGGCGCGCTAGCGCGTCTAGGACTAGGCCGTGCCTACGCCTTGCAAGGCGATACGGCGAAAGCGAAGACTGCATATCAGGATTTTCTGACGCTGTGGAAGGACGCTGACCCGGACATCCCCATCTTCAAGCAGGCCAAAGCGGAATACGCCAAGCTGGGGCGGTAAGTGGGAATTTCCGGAACGCTACGCAGTCGGCTCGTATGTGATTTTTGTCTGGATTACGGCCATCTGGAAGGCTGTGAAGTTCAGGAAGAGCCTGGAACGGGAGAGGCGTCCTTCCCTTTGGCTTTGGCGCTGATTTTGTCTGCGGGGGTTGCGGGTTCGGCGCTGGCGGTAGAGCCGGCGAGGAAGCGCATCGCCGTGGCAGCGAGGCCGTCGAGCGCGCCTCCGCCATTTCCACTGCTGGTGACGAGAATATCGGGCACGAACTTCGCCTTTCCTTCCGAAAGCGCGGTAATAATGTTCACCAGCGCCGTTGCATTGGGGCCGAGGGCATTGACCTGGGCCTGGAATCCCTTGGCGCGAGCGAGACCGACGGCTTCGACTTCGGCGCCTTTCGCGGTGCCGGTCTGACGGATAAATTCAGCTTCCCCGCCACCTTCCGCCACACGCGCATCCGCGTTGTTCTTCTTGATCGAGATACCGACCTTGGAGCGCGCGAGATCAGCCTGCATATCGGCGGTTCCCTTGGCCTGTTCCATCTCGATGCGTTCGTCCTCGGCGGCGCGTTGCTTCTTGAACGTTTCGATTTCCTGATTGGCGATTTCACGGTGAGTCAGGACCGTAACTAAGTCCGCCGGAAAGACGACATCTTGGATGTAGACGCCTTTGGTCTCGACTTGATACTGCTCGAGCTGCTCCTTGATATGAGTGAAGGCTTGTTCCTGCACAACTTTGCGCGTCTCTATGAAGCGAACCGCGGGCATGCTCTGCAAATTATCGCGGAAATGATTGCCGACGGCCGCCTGGAGGACTTCGCTGACAAGATTGCGCATGGTGCCAACCATCGAGATGACGCGCGGCGCGTTGGTATCCGGCACGTGAATCTGTACCTGCAAATCGATCTTGAATACGAAACCCTCGCTACTCTTGGCGATGATTTGCTGCAACTGCTTATCCAGCGTGTGAGCTTCAGAGACAGCGTCCGCCCAGTTCAAGTTGAGGATTGCGGTGGGAACTATCTCGGCTTCATAGCAGCGCGGATTGAGCGGGTACTTTCCGGTCCGGAGAGGCTCTTGCCACACGCCGCGATGTCCCGGCCGCACGAGCGAGCCAAACTTGAATTCCTTTCCGGATGTGTCTTCCGTAACGAGTCCCACGTAGGCCTTGATGACCGCGACCTCGCCCTGTTTCACGACCATCATCGGGACCAGCTCGACACTCACCAGAAAGGGATTCAGCGCGTAGGCTCCATAGAGAAGCGAATCGTGTTGCAAACCGATCTTTCCCCCGCGATCCAGAAAGGCCTGAAAATCCTGATAATTGTTATGCAGGTTGTTTTTGCTGCCGAGAAGAGTCTCGATGATCTCCTGGTCCGTGGAACTTCCTTTCTCCATCACCGCCATGTCGGCGAATCCGCCAAGACGGCTGGCGATATCGCCTGACGGCAAGGGATCGCCTTCGTAAGTGGTGACTATGCCGACGACATCGAACCTCCCGTCCTTGCCCTGCGGCTGCGGCTCAATCCGAACGAGTTCGAGTTGAGACGGATCCAGACCCAGCGCTTCGGGAGAGAGCACCTTGCCTCGGCCAATCTTCTCGCGAATTTCAGGAGATACCGGGAGACCGTAGACTTGGCTACGCGTGATTATCAGGAAAGCGACGGGATGAACCGGGACTAGCGTTCCGGGAGGGAGGACGGGACGTTGGACTCCTTTTTGGCCGCCATTTTGGACGAAGGATCTCAGGTCGGAAAAATTTGCGAATTCTTTCTTGTAGACCGCCGACTTGGCACCGATCGGTAGCGGAGCACCCACTTGGGCGATCACGACGCCGATCTGTCCGGCAGGAACTTGCACCCAAGGATATTTCTGGACGGAATATATTAGCCACGATTTCCACCGAAGGCCCGGCATCAAGAGTTCAGCCTGGTAGCCGGCTTCGCCATCGAAGGCGACCGGGTTGTCCTTGGCAAGTTTTTTCCAGGAGAACCGCTTGGTGACAAGGCCGACTTCCGTCGGGCCGATGCGGTGAATGGAATCCGTAATACTCACGATCAGAAAAAGCCCAACGACGAGTAGGAAGAGAGTCCAA
>DASYZC010000069.1:0-17283 GCA_035949735.1 Candidatus Acidiferrales bacterium
CTGATGAAGCTGATGTGGGACGCGATGGGGACAGAATTTGGCGGGCGGCATGAGCTCTACGAGCGCAACTACTTCGGCAATCATGAAAGCATCCGTTTCGAAGTTTTGATGGTGGCTGATTCGATGGGACAATCCGCAAAGTATAAGGGCTTCGCCGAACAATGCATGGCTGAGTACGACCTGGATGGCTGGACCGTGTCGGATCTGATTAATCCGGACGACATTAGTGCGGTGATGAAGAGTGGGAACCTGAAGCGATAGACAAAACAGAGGAGACACCCAATCGAACGAGCTCAGTCTTTCGATCCCATTCAGTTCCGAAACGCGCTAGGGCGTTTTGCGAGCGGCGTGACCGTGGTTACCGCTCGGTACGAGGAACATACGCACGGTATGACGGCAAATGCCTTTGTATCCGTGTCGCTCGATCCGCCGCTCGTGCTCGTTTCATTGGACAATCGTTCGTACATGCATCGGATACTGCCCCAAGTCGGGCGCTATGGCGTTAGTGTGCTGGCGGAAAATCAACAGGCGCTGAGCAATCACTTTGCGGGGCACACTGTCGAGGGCCTGCGAATTCACTTCACGACTCGCAATGGGATTCCGCTGCTGGAAGGCGCCGTCGCGTATTTCGTTGCGCAGGTAATCGACGCGCATTCGGCCGGAGACCACTCGCTCTACATCGGCCGAGTGGAGCACTTTGAGTCGCGGGACGACAAGCCGTTATTGTTCTACGCCGGAAGTTATCAACAGTTGGGCATCCAGAAAGCAAAGCCAACGCCCTGGCCACAAGACGAGTTTTCGCTGTTCTCGATCGGCAGCGTCGATCCGCCAATCACCTAGCCTGGAACTGCTTGCCCCGCATTCCAATTGCTTGCGACTAGGAAATGCCTTGCCGCCGATAGGTCGCCGGAGAAACTCCCACCAGTCGCCGAAACCAGTTGGAGAGATGGCTTTGCGAAGAAAAACCCGCAGCCAGGGCGATGTCGGCTATCGGACTATCCGTGCTCGTCAGCAAGCTTCTCGCCTTTTGGATGCGGCGTTGAAGCACGTATTGATGGGGCGATTGGCCGACAGCTGCCTTGAAAGCGTGGGGCAGGTAGAGCGGACTAATCTCCGCCTCGACGGCCATTGCTTCAAGGCTCAGGTCCCGGTCAAGGTTCTCTTCGATGAAATCCGTCAAGCGCCTCATTTTCGAAGTGGCGATTGGCTTCGCTACGGCCGCACTGCCAGACGGTGAACGTGACGAATGGTGCCGCGCAAGATGCACAGCCATCATTTGCGCAAGAGTATCCACGTAGAGGCCGTCTTGCACGGTTCCATCCCTTAGAGACGTCGCAATGGCGATGGCCAATTGCTCAAGCAAAGGATCCAACACGGCAAACCGAGGCACAATCTGGGCTGCCGACGCCTCGCATCCATACATTTCTCGTACTGCGGCAGCGTAGATGGAATCTCGGAGATAAATCTGAAGGATTTCGGGATGCCCTGAATGCTGCCATCGCGCCGTCGCTCCGGCGGGTGTTACGCATATCCGACGGGGGCCGATGAGAGCTCTTTCTTTCGACGCACCAGAGATCTTTCGCATGACGGTCGTCGGGTGGCTCAAATGGTAGATCAGAAAAGGATGGCGAACGCCCGATTCGACAGCTTCAAAGGGGGCTTCTTCGATGATGGCGGCGTAGAGTGAACGCCAGCCTACATCAGTGCTGTGCGCAATGAGGCGGTTATCCGGCCTGAGCACGCGTCCATGCGTTTCGCGAACCGTAAAAACGGCATTCGTACATGGGACCACAAGCGCACCCGCTTTAGTGATGCAAGGTCCGCCCGCCTCGTAGGCGGGTCTAAATTGGCCTGATCGTAGTGAGACGTGCCTCGCAAGTCAAGGTTGGTGATTATCGACTGTACCTCCTCGGTTCTTTTTCCACGAGCAACTTCGCTGACTTTTTGAAAGAATGGTCGGGGCGCGCGGATTTGAACCGCGGACCTCCTGCGCCCAAGGCAGGCGCGCTACCAGGCTGCGCTACGCCCCGACATGTGCGGGAACTCATTTTAGCCCAACTTGCGCATCCGCCGTCAGGGGTACGCCACGTGAATGTGTGAAAACGTGCCGGAATAGAAGTGAGAGGGGGTTGGCGAACTACCTGGGTATCAGGCTGGCTTGGGCGTCCTGAATTGTGGGGTACATACGGAACAGCTGGCTGACTTTAGTCATGTCCATCAGGGCTTTCACTCGCGAGTTTACGCCCACGACCGCCACTTCGCGGTTTGCTTTTTGAGCGGTTACTAGGACGCCCACAAGCGCGCCGAGGCCCGCCGAGTCCACGAACGGCACTTCACTGAGGTCAATGATGAGAATCGGCGATGTTTCGGCTCGCGCCGCACTCTGAAAATCGAAAGTCGTTTGAATCGTGAGCGGACCCTTCAGGGATAGAATCTTCTGACCGTCCCGAGCCCCTTGAGAAGGGAATATCTGCATTTTTTCTGAGGCCATGTGGCGCGCATTCTAACGGAATTCAAGCGCGATGAAGGTTAAAGTTCGGTTACAACTGCGGCGAGTGTTCAGCGCCGGGACGGTTAGGGCGACTCGCACCTAAAACCGTCAGCACTGGCTTGCATACACTTGGTCATCCGCTCCAATTGTCATGTCTACTGTTCGGTACACGGAGGTGCCGCTATCCTGCCTGGAAGAACCCGGAAGTGCCCATTGAGTCGCGCCAAAGCAGCCATCCCACAGCTCTTGATTTCAAAGAATGAAACACGTACTCTGAAGAAACCCGTGTATCTATAGTTGGTTACAGCTATGGATTGCCCTCACTGCAGAACGCGCAATCCGCTTGGGGCGACGAACTGTTCGAAGTGTCGATCGCCGCTTGGTGGATTTGCGGAAACGGCTGTGGCGGAACTAACCCCTCCTGACGGGAGTAGCGCGCCTACGATTGGTGCCACGATGCCTACTCCTCCGGGGGGCGCAGACGACGTAACGCTGGACGGCTCGGTTCCTTCTTCCATGGCAATTCCGACGGCGTGGTCTGTTCCCGCGTCCGGCTCGGCCGCCGCGTCGATTGCGTCGATAAAACCCGGGTCGCTGCTCGGCAATCGCTACGAAATCCTAGACATTCTGGGACAAGGCGGCATGGGCGCGGTCTACAAGGCCCGCGATCGTGAACTCGACCGGCTCGTGGCGCTCAAGGTGATCCGTCCGGAACTGGCTGGACAACCTGAAATCCTGCAGCGCTTCAAGCAGGAATTGATACTGGCGCGCAAGGTCACCCACCGCAACGTAATTCGCATTTTCGATTTGGGCGACGCGGATGGCGTCAAGTTCATCACGATGGAGTTCATCGAGGGTCATGACCTCAAGTCCATCCTCGCCCGAGAAGGGAAGCTGGCCCCCGATCAAGCGGTGAAAATCATCCAACAGGTTTGCCTGGCGCTCGACGCCGCCCACACCGAAGGTGTCGTGCATCGCGACTTGAAGCCGCAAAACATCATGCTGGACGAGCAGGGCCGCGCTTCAGTGATGGACTTCGGTATTGCGCGTTCGCTTGAACTCGGCGGAATGACGCAGACCGGAGCGCTTATCGGGACGCCCGAATACATGTCCCCTGAACAAGTTCGCGGCGAGCACGTGGATGCGCGCTCCGACCTTTTCACATTGGGCGTCATTTTCCAGGAAATCCTCACGGGGACGCTGCCCTTCCAGGCCGAGACGGCTATGGCTTCGATGTTTAAGCGGACCAAGGAACCCGCCATCCCTCTTCGCCAGCTCAATCCCGCTGTTCCCCAGACTTTGAGTGACATCGTCGCAAAATGTCTCGAAATCCAACCACAGGACCGCTTTCAGACGGCGCGTGAAATGTATGACGCTCTGGAAGCGTGGAAGAATGGCGCTGCCGCGCCCATCTGGATTCGGACTCTGCGCTCGGCTCGGCGTTCGCTTCGCCGTCGCGACGTGAAGCTTTCCGCGGCCGCTGTCGGTGCTGTGGTCGCCTTGCTATTAGTGGCCGTGATTACATATCAACTGAAAAAACCGTCGAAGCCGGCTGTAGCTCACGCTCCACTGAGCGTTCTTGTGGCGGACTTCACAAACAGCACGGGCGACCCGATATTCGACGATACCTTGGAGCCGATGTTCAACGTCGCACTGGAAGGAGCCAGCTTCATCAACGCCTACAACCGCGGCGCCGCTCGTAAGCTTGCCCGACAACTTCCTCACCCCACCGATAAGCTCAGTGAACAGCCGGCTCGCCTGGTCGCGATCAGCCAAGGCGTCGGCGCGGTGGTCACCGGCGAGCTTAGCCGGCGGGGTGGTAAGTACAGCCTCTCGGCAACCGCGCTGGACGCAGTAAGCGGCAACGTTATCGCCCGAACCGAGGTCACTGCTGCGAACAAAGACGAGGTCCTGCTCGCGATCCCAAAGCTGGCAGCCCCCATCCGCCGGGCGCTCGGCGACACCACGCCGGAATCGGTCCAACTGGCCGCCACTCTCGGAACTTTTAGCACCACCTCCTTGGAGGCGGTGCACCAGTATGGTTTAGCCGAGGAACAGCAATTCGCCGGGAAGATGCAAGACGCGCTGCAATCGTTCTCCAGGGCGGCGGAGCTGGACCCGAACTTCGCACGCGCTTACGCAGGCATGGCCGGTACATCTGGGGACCTTGGCCGGCGGCAGGATGCCGAGAAGTACGCCAAGCTGGCCATGGAACATGTGGATCGCATGACCGAGCGCGAACGCTACCGCATCCGCGGCGTATATTACATCTGGACCGAAAACTGGCAAAAGTGCGTCGAGGAGTTCAGCGAGCTGACCAAGCTGTACCCGGCTGACAATATCGCACATGAGAACCTCGCGGGTTGCTACGCTTCTTGGCATAACATGCCAAAAGCTGTGGAGGAGGCTCGACTGGCGGTGCAGATCGCGCCTAAGGACTCGATAGCGCGAAACAATTTCTCCGTGTTTGCGTGTTATGCGGGAGACTTCCAGACTTGCGAGCGCGAGGCCCATGAAGTACAAAGACTCAATCCTTCAGACGAAGACGGCTACCTCGATCTGGCGCATGCCCAAGTGGGGCTAGGCCAATTGCCGGAAGCCGCTGAAACATACCAGCAGCTGCAGAAGCTCGGTGCTAGAGGCGCATCCCTCGCGGCTTCCGGCCTAGCCAACCTCGACCTATATCAAGGGAGATACCAACAGGCGATCCAAATCCTTGAAAAAGGCGTGGCCGCCGACCTGGCCGCTAAAGAATCTGACCGAGCCGCGGACAATCTTGCGATGCTCGCACATGCAGAGGTCTTGCGTGGCGACAAGCAGTCAGCAGTTGCTGCTGCGGAGAAAGCCCTGGCCAACAGTCAATCTGCAAAAATCAGATTCCTCGCGGCGCGAACGTTCGTTGACGCTGGGGAAATCGCCAAAGGGCGAAAACTGGCTGCCAGTTTGGCTCCTGAGCTCCTGGCCGATCCGCAGGCCTACGCCAAATTGATTGAGGGCGAAGCGGCCTTGAAAGAGCACGACCCCAGGAAGGCGCTCCGATTGTTCACAGATGCTAAAAACCTAGCCGATACGTGGATTGTCCACTTCGATCTGGGACTCGCTTACCTGGACGCGGAGGCCTTTACGGAAGCTGATTCCGAATTCGACGTCTGTACTAAACGGCGCGGCGAAGTCCTGGAACTCTTTAACGATGACGAGCCCACCTACAGTTATCTTCCCGTCGTCTACTACTACCAGGGTCGCGCCCGCGAAGGCTTGAAGAGCCCGGGTTTCGCCGATTCCTACCGCACCTACGTAAGTATCCGCGGAAAAGCGGGCGAGGACCCCTTACTTCCCGAAATCCGCCGCCGACTCGGCAAGTAAAATGCGTTGGCTTCCTGGCCCCCGTCAATTGTCCGTCTAGCTCCAAGCGCGCGGCGTCCGCCCATGGCGGGCCACTGCCTTGTGACGCTCATCAGAATTTCACGAAAACACTCTTCATATTCGAAGCAGCGCTCTGGGCCCCCTCCGTGTTCGTGCCCGTCACGAAGTAAGTGTATGTGTTGTTGTTTTTGACCATGAAATCGGTGAATGTCGTTGTCGGTGGCCCGTTCGGCTGGCGATTTAGCTTGGTAAGCACGCTGAACGGTCCTCCGTTCGTGGAGCGCCAGACATCGTACCTGAGAACCTCGCACGGCCCACCAGGCGCCGACCAGTTCAGAACGACACTCTTGCCGCTCTGAGCCGCTGACGTTAGCTT
Source organism: Candidatus Acidiferrales bacterium (assembly GCA_035949735.1). Lineage (GTDB taxonomy): Bacteria > Acidobacteriota > Terriglobia > Acidiferrales > UBA7541 > Palsa-295. Next base: position 6,231 of record DASYZC010000069.1, read on the forward strand.
CGGCGCATCGGCTGTGGAACAGGCCGTCACTATGTCCTGCTCGGGAGCGCCGGAGCCGAACTTCCCACCGGAGCCAAACTTCCCACCGGAGCCGAACTTGCCGCCGGAGCCATACTTGCCGCCGGAGCCGAACTTGCCGCCCGAGCCGAACTTGCCACCGCTCCCGGAGAATTCGAGCCCGCCCGCCCGGGCACCGATTTGGCTCAGATCAACGTGCTGCCAGTCATTAAATCCCGCGAACGGCGGATCACCAATTATCCCGTTGAAGTTCACATCCTGCGGACTGATCGGTTCAGCGGCGTCAGGAACAATGAGATTGTTGTTCCAGTCAATCGGAGCCGAGAAGGTGCTGCCCTCAACTCGGACGGCAGGCGGTTCGTTTGGAGCGGTCGCTGTGCCGTCGCAGTGAAAAGTAGCGTACCGCCCGCCTGTCGTGTTCTGCAACTGCGTGTCAAGCGCATTGGGCGGCGCAAACCAGCGGGTGAAATGCATAGCAGGGTTGCCGTTAGAATCCAAGCCAATCCCAGTGAGTTCGTTTAGCTTAGTCTCGTCTAGAGGCGAAAAAATCTGCTCCGAATAATCAACAATGTTCTGGTTGTCGGGGAAACCGCGAACCTGAAACATGTAACTCATCATCGTGAGAGAATTGGATTTGCAGTTCAGTCCGTAGGTGGGCACTGAGGGATTTAGTGGGTCTGTGTAATATGTGCCGCCATGGGTCAGAGTCAGGGTATGCCCCATCTCGTGAATCAGAGTGCCCGCCTGCTCCAGGACGGTACCCAGCTCGTTGCTGCAATAAGCTTGGCCCGCCTTTAGCTGCACCGAAGGGTCAGCCTGACAGCCTACAGGGTCGTCGGCTGGCCACAAACCAAGCATTACCGTCGATTCACCTCCACCCAAATCCGAAAACCCGGATGCGCTCGTCGGCCCGAGATAGCTCACACCGAGTTGCGGCTCGTTAGTGAAATCGTAGGTGCCGTCCGCTACCTTGGCTGTTGTGATGGTAAAAGTGGTGGTAGTGACGTTATTGGCGTCAACGTTCGAGCTGGGACTGGTGAAGGAATACGTACCGTTCAGAGCGGTCTGCAAGAGAGCTCCCCCTACAGTCACACGGCTATTATTCGCGTCGCTGCAGGCGGGAATGCCAGCGTTAGGGCAATCCCCCGGCTTGAGCAGCGCCCTTGGATCCCCTGAGGGAGGGGGAGGAGATTTAATAGTGACTGTCGCGCTAGCCCCGGAATTCACGATCGAGACTAATTGAGGAATCGTAGCATCCGACGACACCGCAGCAGGCACCGTACCCCAGATTGACTCCGGATCTCCCAATGCATGGCCGAAAAGCAGATAATGGTAGCTTAGTGCTCGCCCGGGCTCGAAGTTCCCCAGCGGTACGGCGTTAAGAGTGCCACAGGTTACGGCGACACCTGCCGCCTCACAGGAATTGTCCCTAACGAACAGTACGTCCCCTTTCCACCCGACTGACGGCACACCGGGAAATTGGCAGAGCGGGGGTGCCCCATGATCGTTACAGAGCACAGCGCTTTCGGAAATAGAGTTTCCACCCGCACCGGGGAAGGTCATCGCTCCTGGCGGCGATGGAACGGGGTAGCTGACAACGAATGGGTCGCCTGGATAGATATTTTGTCCCTTGCTGTTTACCCCCAGATCGAAATGCACGTTCACACCTTTGCAGACGTGGGTGACTGGGTCACAGTCAACGGGCGCGTTCTTGAAGGCATTGCCTACCATGTCTAGGGCGGCCTGCTTGGGCAGGTGTGAGTGTAAATAGTTGCCGGCTAAGCCGTCCTCATTGCTGAGGTAATCGACTTCCACAAAAATGTCTTTTACCGACTTGTTAGCTCCGGGCAGAGCCACCCAATCACCGTTCTTTGCGTCGATGTAGCCTTGTTGGTCCTCCCACGAGTCGAGAAGCCCGTCGCGGTCACTATCTTGAACCGTGGTGCTAAAGACGATTGCGCCCCAGTCCACGCAGTTGCCACCTTGAGGACTCGGCGTGACCGAAGTAGTTGCCAAAAAATCGTTGGGGTTCACCGGATTACCGTCTGTAGCATTCGGGAAACTCCAAGTCGCATTGTCCCACGAGCCGTTGTAGATCCCGGGGAACGGATCATTAGGGAATGCCGGGTAGAGGGAGTGAAGGCTGCTCACATTGTTCAGAGATACGCTTTCGGACTTGTTCGTCTGCCCATTGCCCACAATGTGGGTGAGCTTGGCCACGGGGGGTGCAGCAGCCTGATAGAAACCCACAATCGGTTGGGTGAAAGTTGACGAGGTGTTGCTAGGAGCCGCGGCGCCGTCGTAGAGGAGGATCGCATTCAGCGGCGCCGCTGGGGATAAGACCCGGTATACGATAATAAGAGTAGCGCCCAAGGTAAGTGGCGTACCTCCTCCATTGCTTCCGCTATCTCTCAGCCTTACTTGATAAGAAGCGTTAGGCTGAATGTCGCCGAATGTTGCAGACAAGGAATTGGTGTCGAGGGGCAGATAGGGACGCACATCTGCGCGGTAGCCCCGCATAGTTTTCGACCCCTTCGAGCTGCCGGAACAACCGCCCGAACTCCAGGATGTCGGAGCGTTAGGGTTCCCCAGGATCGTGCCCGTGATGGCGTAACCGTTGAAGAATCCGTGCTGACCAGTTGGAGCTCCGCCCACGGTTGATTCGACGGTTTCCCAGTAGAGGTAGGCCGCCACGATATCGGCGCCCGCAGGCACGCCCTGAGACGCCACACCGGTAGCTTGAGACTGGACGGAATCGGGGATGTTGATCGTTCCGGTCGCGAAGCCGCTTGCGTCCCCGAGCCCTCGCAGGCCCACGCCGCCGACGACATAGTCGCCCGTAACAATATAGGTGTTATCCAGGCACAATGATGTTGGCGTACACGGGGTTGTTACTTGCCCTGACACTGCTTGCGCAAACACGAAAGCCAACACGAACCCTAACGCAACCGTGGCACCCATGTGTCGGACCGCTGAAGAAGCTATGCGCAGCATGAAGGGTCTCCTTATAGACCTCCGTTAGTCAGGTCACTATCGAGGGCCCGACACAAAATCGCCCGTCAAGAAACTTCCCTTTGGATTTGAACAGGGTACTCAACGCCTGTTTGAGATCCCTTAGAAGATTCATCGTCGCCGAGTTCCCAAAGAACGCGATCACTTTTCGTCGATGAACCGCTCCAGCAAGGCCACCGGCGAACACAACCCACACCGCGAAGTTTGGTTACGATCGGGACCCGCCAATCAAGACCGCTGTCCTACGGGTGCGTGAATGTTGACCGTATTGGTAAATAAAGTCAAATCGAAAAAAAAAGATCTCGATAAAAATAAGATGCGTTCGGTACTAAGAGTTTCAGAACCATGTCAGTTTAGCGCGGCGAAATCGCTGCAGGTTGAAAGCTCGCGCAACCAGAATGTTTCGTGGAAGGCTGCTCCTAAATTCGGTAGCGACGCGTCGGAAATTACCCGTTGCTGCCGCTGTATCCTACGACCAGGATGGTGACATCGTCGGACTGGGGCGCGCCTGCCGTAAAAGCCTTTACTCCGTTGCGAATCATTTCCGCAAGCTCTCCCACAGTCCCTCCCTTAAAATCCTCCACGATTCGCCGCAAGCGGCCTTCTTCAAAGAGTTCCGCGTTGATGTTCGCGGCCTCGGACACTCCGTCGGTGTAGATTACGATGAACTCGCCCGGCTCGAGATTTACTTCCGCGCTCTCGTAGTCGGCTTCGGGAAACATGCCCACCGGAAAATTCGTGGACCCGAGCGCTTCAGCGACGCCGGAGCGGCGCCGGACAAGCGGCGGGACGTGGCCTGCATTGACGTATTCGAAGCGCCCGGCCGTGTCCAGCACGCCATAGAAAACGGTCGCGTAGCGGTCGTCTCCGCTGCGCTCGCAGAGATACCGATTTACGCGCGAAAAGATTCCGGGGAGCGGGATATCCATCGTCGCGGTCGTAAAAAAGACGCCCTGAAGCAGAGTGGCGAGCAACGCCGCGGATATTCCCTTTCCGGAAACGTCGCCCACAAAAAATCCGTGACGGCTGCCATCCAGTTCAATCACGTCGAAGCAGTCGCCGCCAACGGAGTAACAGGCCATCGTCGAACCGGCCACAGCGAGGTTCGGAAGGTTCGGCAGCACCTTGGGCAGAAGCTTCTGCTGAATCTGGCTGGCAATCTCGATTTCGTGATCGAGGCGAGCTTTGGCGCGCGAGGCGGCAAAAAGGCGGGCGTTCTCCACAACGGTGGCAGCCTCGCGCGCCAGGGTCCGCAAGACTTCGCGGTCCAGCGCGGGAAAGGCGCTGGAAGGAGCGCGACTATCGAGATACAAAATTCCCAGAAGTTCTCCCTGGTGCGCGGAGATCGTGGCGTCGAGCGCTTCGATGACGGGTAGTTTATCGATGGGGATCGCAACAATCGTACGGAGAGCGAGGCGGGCCATGCTTTCCTGCTGGCTGGTTAGCCCGCTGCCTTCTTCCTCGCTGACGATTAATTCGCGCCGCGTGCTGGCAACACGCTTCAAGACTCCCTGCGAGATTTGCACGTCTTCAGGGCGCAGGGTTCCGCGCTGCGCGTTGCGCGCGACGGCGGTTTGCACTTGACCTGAAGAATTGTGAAGCAAGAGCACGCCGCGCTCGGTGCGGGTCAGTTCAATCGCGGCGTCCAGGACGGCTGTGAGGATGTCTTCCAGGGAAAGCCCTGAGCTGAGGGTGCGGGCCACCTCAAGCAGCACGCCCAGGTGATGAAGTTCGCGCGGACCCGATTGCTCGGGAGCCGGTGCTTCGATGCGCTCGACTATTTCCTCGATCGTCGCGCCGTCACCGACGTAGATCACTTGGTAGGAATCCGCGACGCCGAAGTCGATTCGATCGCTGGGCTTCAGCTCGTGGCGGAGAATTTTTTCTCCGTTCACAAAAGTGCCGTGGCTGCTGCCCGTGTCCTCCAGCACGAGCTTGCCATCGACGGTCAATATCTGCGCCTGATGGCGGCTGACGCGGCTGTCGCGCAGGGTCAGCTCGTTTCCGGCTTGCCTGCCGATCCGAAACGGAGAGGCGGTTACCACCACATCGCGGCGCATGCCGTTGGGTTCGACGACGACGAGTCTTTGGCCGTTGGACATTGTTAGTTGGCGCGTGCAGCTGCGTCCGTCACTCACTCCAAAAAGTTGTGCGAGGTAGGTCTATGGTAGGCAAAGTCGGCGACGAAGTAAACACGGACGGCGTCTCGAATTGGCGCGGACTCACAAAATTGTCGGAATGCCAAGTGAGTGAGGTGAAATCGGTGGGCGAACGCTCGTCGCGATAGCCGATCGTCAGCAAGCACAATTCGAGGCTCCGATAGTGTGTCGAGTAGAGTGTGTCCCGATCTTTTGTTTTCTATGACTTGGAACACGTTCTACTCGGCTCTAGTGTCGATTAGACCTGCGAGTTGTATTGGCGCCGGCATCTGTTAGGCGCGGTCAAGCCCGGCTAGCATGCTAGGCTCCGCAGCTGGGTTGAAGCGCAGCTTGCCCAGCATAAGCGCGGGGCCTGCCACCGAGGCGCGTCTTTTTTCGTCCCGCTGTGATTCAGTTGTCAAAAGAGCAATTGTTCCGGTCCTCGTCAAGAGGGCGGATTACTTCTGCAGCGTGATCAGACTGGCAGCTTGCAGGGAACGTTGCAAGGAGTTGCTGGTGTGGACTTTTTCTGGAGGCTGCAGGCTAGGGGCTGGATGCTCGAAGAGAGCCGGACACCGGACACCCAAGGCATCGGCTTGATCGCGACTGCCCAGAGTGAAGCGCAAGCGATACAGTCAGCAGTCTGTCCTGGACCACTCGATACCGGACGCCGGTCACGACGAGCAAAAGAGAGATGGGAAGGCGCTAGGATTAGCACCTTCCCAGTGGGCTCTGTCGGGCGACTCGAAGGTACCTCAGTACGGAACCTCGTGATAGCCGATCATCGTGTAGTAGCCATTGTTCACAGGGGCCAGGGCGACTTGCTTGTCGTAATTGAAGAATGCGTTTCCGCCTAGTGAAACTGTGTAGGCAAGGATCGCACCATTCCACTGGCCATTCCCCTTTTGAGTGAGGGCAGCATTGGGGGCATTCAGGATCGCGGTGGAAGTACCGCCGCCCGTTATGCTGATTGTGCCACTCCCGCCATAGTTGATTGTAAAATCGTTCGCGAAGTTGTCGTCTACGATGCCATTACCCGCAAGATTGAATGGGTTCGCGAGCTGGTTAGCTGGGGAGCACGTCGCGTCTCCACAGCCACCAATATTAAACGTGACTGATCCCGGCGGGTTAACGACGATTTGACCAATTCCCTGCTCCGAGAAGCTGTTGATATTGTAAACGCCGGGCGCCAAGGTTAGTGTGCCGTTAATCGGACCCACGTTGCCCCAGGTTCCGGGGCTCATGCATTGGCCAGCCGACTTCTTGCCTTTGCCAGTAGGAGGACAGGGTGGTGGTGTGTAGCCGATATTCGGCGGAATTGGACTGGGAATAGGCGGAGTGGGAAACACATACGGTTGCTGAATGTAGCAGGAAGTTGGCGGATTCGAGTTATCCCCGGTCGGGCAGGCGGTGGTACCCAGCATCGTACCATTGGGAGAGTTTATGGAGATTGGAGTCGCACAAGTCCCGTTCCCACCAGGAGGCGGCTGCAGCACGCCGACAATTCCACCGACGTTCCCGTTGCCAATGACCACACCGCCATTGGATCCAATGTCTCCGCCACTGGGGGGGTTCGCTTCCACTATGGCTCCGGACCTGTTGGTTGTGTAACTGTTGGTCGACGCGTTATTGCCGTTGAAATTTATGGCAGTGCAGGATGTTGAGGTGGCGAACAGCCCGTACGGAAAGGGGGTCACGGGCTGCAGTGCAACGTCCGCCTGAACCATCTTGCGCGCGCCGGTCGGGCTGACACCCAAGGCTGTTACGACATACACGTTTGTCATTTTCGCGCCTGCCGAAATTCCTGCGGAAATCGTCATTTGCGAGCAATTGCTGATTGCAGGGGTTGCAGAGACGGTGAGAGGCACTTCTTCCGAGCCGTCCCAGCATATAAGGGTTGATCCGCTGATTGCCGCCGTGACGCCGCCTACCGTTGCTTTCGCGTTCGGATTAACACTGTAAGTCGCAGTTGTAGGAGTTGCCCCCGTTCCGGACAAGTAGCTGGTGGATCCATTGAGCTTGGGAGCGACGCGTGCCCACTTGTAGGGCAAGGCGTTGGCGGTGCCACTAAAAGGAAGAGCGCTGGCGTACGACTGGTGCCAAGCGCCTGCCGGAAGCGAACCAGAGGGGCAACGTTCCTCCGGAGGAGTCGTGCCACCAAATCCGGTGTAGCCTTCATGGCAAAGTTCGTCGTCGTAGTACTTGTCAGTTGAAACCCACGGCTGGATTGCAACCCCGCTTCCGGGATTTGTGACGTAGTAGATCATGCTGTTCCCGGTAGTGGGCGCCGCGATCAGGGAGGGATCGAATAGCGGATGAGTGGCGTTGCCGGGTGACAAAAACATGCTATTCGGATCGGAGGGCATCATGCGAGCTCTGGCTTCCTCAAGTCCGGCCTTGGCTGCGAAGTAGGCCATTTGTTCCTGGCGATAGTTCGAGTTGACGGAGGTTTCCGTGCTGGCCATGAAGATAAGGGCCGCGCCGATCGCCGTCAGCAAGAGAAGCGCGAAGATAGAAAAGAATAGCGCAACCCCGCGTTCCCGGTTTCTGGTTTGGTTTTTCATGGTGGAAGCCTCCCTGGGCTGTCTATGGATTCTTACTAATTCTGCGTATTGGTGACTTTAGCCGTCGAAATCATGGTGACGGTCGGATAGAGCCCGGTTTTTGGATCAGGCTGTGCTGATTTGACGTACAGCGTGATTCCGATCGCCGCGATGTTATGCAGTTCGGCATTCGCCTGGGTGGCCGGAAGCGGTGATATGAGGTTGCCGTCATTCCAATACGGAGTAAATACGGTGGTATTCATCACACCACTTACCTCCGTGAAGTAGATAGGGGCCGTGCCCGCGCCGTTGTTCCACGCTGCCTTGGAAACAGTCCCACGCTGTATCACGCAGGGTGGAGTGGTACATGCGGCCGCGCCCACGCCGTTCGTTTGTCTCAATTGAATCCACTCCTCACTCACGCCGCTACCGTCCACGTCACCTTCCAACTGAATGTCGGTGCTCGACACGCTTATAAAACCGCAGGCCAGATTGGGGTTCACGGCGCAAATCGGGGTTCCGACCGGCGGTGCAACCAGTTGCGAAGGATCGAACATATTCAAACTCGGGTAACCGGCTTGGTCCAGGTCGTTGACGATCTGGTCCATGAACTCACGCGTCTGCTGCGTGAGATCAAGCTTGTTGCTTTCGACAGTGTTTCGCGCTTGCATCGTGTTGATTCCCTCGACTACCACGCCGATTACGATCGAGAGGATCGCCAACGAAACCATCAGCTCCAGTAAGGTGAACCCGGCTTGCCGCCCGATTTTCATTTATCTGGTCCTCGCTTCCATCACTATTGCATCGCCCCGGGTGCGCCGACGGATCGCAGGTTTACGGGTAGAGCAAAATAAAATCCGCCGAGCTTCGTGACGTCAGACGCGAGCGGCCTGGCGGCTGCCGTGATCATCCGTGAGGTCACATTTGTCGAAACGGTCATTACATTCCAACGAACGTCATAGGTGATTGGAACGCTGCCCGCCGATGAGCAATCGACATACTTCATGGCGTAATTGGCGGGTACGGCGGAATAGGCTTGCGTGAAGTCTATGGTCCTATCGGCCTTGAGTGTTGCGCCGTTCCCAGTCCCGACGGCACCGGGGGCAGGGTCAAGGCTCCAGAGAGTGCCAGCGCAATCGGTTACGTTGATCAGCCCGACGTTGTACACGTGTTGGGCGCTGATTTGCTCGACTACCATCTGAGCAAGGAGAGTAGCCGTTGTGTCTTTGCTGTTCTTGTTATTGGAGGCGATGGCTGTGACAAGAAGAGTCGTAACTCCCGCCAGACCAATGGCCAGCACCAGCATCGCAACCATGAGTTCGATTAGAGTTGTTCCTCGTTCTGCTTTATGTCTCACGTGCCCCTCGCGAATCGTTCGATCTTTCATTATTTGCACGACAGGCGTGCTTCAGAGCTTTGACCAGCCGCCCGTGCCGTGTTGCCATTTCTGAACCCGGCCTGCGGGGCTCACTGTGACGGCTTCGAACACTTTATTGATGTTGTTCTCAAAAAAAGCCCAGTACGCGGTCGGTCCGCCGGCGCTCGTGCAAACGGCTCCCGCCAATTGTGTGGTGCAAGGCAGACCGCGAGGACTGAAAATTACGGGCGTCGCCGTCGCGTCCTGAGGAATCACGCCAGAACCTGCCGGCAAGAACTGGCCTGACAAGTTCGCGGTGTCAGGCGCGCCGCCCTTCGCGATGGGAATAACTTCAGAGGAAACCTGGATCGAGGGGTCTCCTGGAGCTACCCCGGTCCCTCCATTGTTGGTGAGGTCCACATAGGCTTGCTGCGGAGGTCCCGCAATTACGTAAGTCTTATAGAAAGTGTCGTCCTGAACGGATCGGATTCTTCCTACTTGGAGGAGGGAGGCATAGTCACTGGCAGAGCCTCGCAACTTGGCCATGTGGATGAAATTAAGTACGTTGGGAACGGCGTAGCCAGCGACAATGAGGATCACGAGACAGACGACCATGAGCTCGATCACTGAAAATCCGGACTGGCATTTGTTTTTCTCGCGTCGCATCGGGTTGGCTTTCCCTGTGTGAGTTCTCTTCTGACGATTTCGTAACTGGCAACTACAGGAGCATATCGATGGCCAGGTTCTGGTACCAACCTATCTAATTGATATAGCTAAAGTTGTATGTTGATTTCGGGCGGGTAAGGGTATGAAAGACCGAGAGTAGATGTAACATTTTGTAACATTATGGCCGGTGCATGCCCTGGCGTTCACGCCGACCGGCGCCGCTGAACTAGGGGTTCGGCGATGGAACTGACTATCTGCTGTGCGAGAAGCCAATCATTCTAGAACACGCGGATAATGATGCATTTGAGGTAATGCGTTTCCGGCATGGTGAGGATGATGGGGTGATCTTGCGATTGAGTGCGGCGTTCGACGATGGAGAGGGTACGGCGCGCATCATTCGCGGCCTCCGCCAAAATCTGCAGAAAAAGCGCTTCGCTAATATGGTAGGAGCACGAACAGGTGACGAGAAATCCCCCTGGATTCAAGAGCTTCAGGGCGCGCAGATTGATTTCCTTGTACCCGCGTCGGGCCGCTGGAATGCTATCGCGGTTTTTAGCGAAGGCCGGCGGATCGAGGATGATCATTTCGAAACGCCGGCCCACCTCATCATATTCCTTCAAGAGATCGAAGGTGTTCCCTTCGCGGAAGCGGACGTTGGAAATCGCATTCAATTGTTGATTCCGGCGCGCAGTCTCAAGGGCAGCCGGCGCCATCTCAATGCCTTCAACGTGAGAGCATTTGTCCGCAACTGTGAGGGCGAATCCGCCCTCGTAGCTGAAACAGTCGAGCACTTCTCCCGAAGCATAGCGGCGCGCGGCGCTGTGGTTTTCGCGTTGGTCGAGGAACGAACCGGTTTTTTGGCCCTTCGCCAGGTCGTGAACGAAAGTAATCCCGTTCTCCTTGGCCAAGACGTCCGTGGGAACCGTGCCATATAGGACGCCGACTCGCTGATCGAGGCCTTCGAGCAAACGAACCTTGGGATCGTTGCGTTCGAGCACGCCTTTGGGCGCAAACATTTCAACAAGGATTTCGACGAATACGCTCTTAAGCTGCTCAGCGGCTTGGCTAAGCGTTTGGATGACCAAGTAATCGCCGTATCGGTCCACAATGAGGGAAGGCAGCAGATCGCCCTCGCTGTACAACAACCGGTAGGCGTCCGAGTCTTTCACTACCAGATCACGATAGGCAGCGGCCCGCTGGATTCGCTCCGCGAAGAATGCGCGGTCAATCGCAACGTCGTTGCGCGTGAGCAGGCGAATCGAGATCTGCGATTTGTCGCTGTAGAAGGCGCGCCCTTGAAAGCGGCCGCGATCATCGGA
>DASYZC010000070.1:0-6688 GCA_035949735.1 Candidatus Acidiferrales bacterium
AGACTATGCTGGGCGTCGCTGCAGTTCATGACCCTGCTCCATTGACTTCTTTGAGGATCAACGTTTCGTCGGCGTAAACGCGAAGTGTTCCGGGTGTTGTCAGCTCGGCCATCCCGCGAGCCGGCACAGTATTCCGGGTGCTGTGGTGGCTCGCCGTTTGGCCGACTTGCGCCTGGGCGGAATGCAAAACCGGATCGAGGATTTCCCTCAGCATTCGGCGTCCTCGCAAGATTCGCGATTTTACTGTTCCCACCGAAACCTCGACCACTTCGGCAATCTCCTCGTATGAAAGTCCTTCCAAATCCCGCAGGATTACCACGCTGCGGAAAACCGTCGGCAACGCCGCAAGCGCTCGCCGCACCGTCGCCTGCGTCTCATGCGCGGCGCACTGCTCGTAAGGAGTTGCCTCCAAATCTCTCAGCTCGAGCGTCGCGCCCTTTTCTTCCTCGTCCGAGTCGATCGAAATCTGCAGTCGGTGGTGCCGCCAGCACCATCGTCGATGATTCAGCGCCTGCCGCACCGAAACCCGATACAACCATGTCTTCAGCGAGCTGCTTCTTCGGAATCCACGTACTCCACGGAACACCCGCAGGAAAACGTCCTGCGTAACGTCAGCGGCGTCGGCCGCGTCCCCTAGAATCCCGTAGACCAGGTTGTATACGCTCGCGTGATAAGACGAAACCAAATAGTCAAACGCCGGTTCGGAACCTGCCTGCAGTTCCGTAATCAGCCCGTCTTCGTCCCGCCCCCACGGCAAACTTTGTGCCAGTTCGGACATACGCTCCGCCGCTTTCCCTGGGGCGTCCCGCTATATCTCTTAGACACCACCTCTGCGGCTATGTTTCCTTAGCATATCAGAAAATTGTGCCCAAGGCGTAAAGCCTGAGGGCTACTCCGAAGGCCATGCATTGGGAATAGAGAGTCGAAACTAAAGGCTTTAGTCCTCGTCGTGGGCGACCCAGGAGCCTTACCCGGAAGGCGCGTTGACGCTCCTGATCTGTCGGTGTTATAAAAGCAGACACCAATTTTTCCGGTGGGGCCGTGGCGCAGTTGGGAGCGCGCCTCGATGGCATCGAGGAGGTCGTGGGTTCGAATCCCATCGGCTCCACCACTCCCACTCTCCTTCGATCCGAGCCGGAACCTCGTCATCGTCTAAATCCTTCTCTGGAATGGCCTTAGCTCCGGCGACAATCGGCGGATAAACGGGCTTTCTAGGCTTGGCGGGAATCACCCGTCTTCGCCGAGCAAGATCCTGAGGCGGCGGGACAAGGGGAGGGAGGTTCAGCTCGAAACCCGCCATCTCCCGGCGGGTTTCCCTTTTTGTTTCTGGAATTCCACGACGTGGTGTACCCGCTTGAGGCCTTGGCGTATTTCTCCTTCGCGCACAACGAGCGTCACAAAGCGGGCGGTTTCTGTCCCCTTTCGCGCCAAAATCGGCCACCAAATGTTTCTAGCTGAAAGGATCTTTTGCTGCAATCTAGAACGAATTCTAGACCTGGGAATCGGCCCTGGAAGCGTGCGTTGACCTACAGAGTGAACCATGGGTCGGCGAACAGTCCTACGGGCCCGCAAAAAAACCTAGCGCTACGCTCTGAAGCTGAGAGTGGGGAGCAAAAAAAAGCCCCGAACCCGTAAGGGTTCGGGGCTTTCGTCAACGGTTGAAGTTCGACTTAGATCAAGTTTGCGGCCGGGCGGCGAATCGTAAACACCGCCAAGCTCAGGAGGCCAAGGCCCAAGAGCCCGAGGCTCTCCGGCTCTGGAGTGCTCTTCGGGGGGCCCGTGAGGATCCCCATGTTTGTATTCACGGTCTGTGATACGTCACCCATGTCGCACTTGACCGTCCTGCTCCCGTCCTGGCAGCCGTAAGCAAGTATAAACGACCCCTTGGGGGCGCCGGCTTCGTCGATTGAGATCACGCCGTGGAGCCCAGTTGGAATCGCAAACACGTCGAAGGTGAATTTCGACGGCGCCGCAATCCCGAACTTCGCGTCGTCGGCAATCAAGTTAGTGATTGATTCAGAACCTCCGCTTGCCAGACCGAGAGCCTGAAAAATCTTCGTCCCCGTCGAGCTCGCCGACACCGTCAAAGAATTGCTCGTCAAGCCGTAGGTGCCCAGCGTTGCCTTGGGCTCACTCGGCGTCCCATTGAAGCTCACGGTAGGCGTAACTCCGCCATTGTAAACGCCGACAACGATAAAGAGTGGGCTCTGGTCAGTCCCAACAAGCCCAACATCAAACGAGCTGGTGTTGGTGATGGGATTCGGGTCCCCGCCTGGAGCCGATGTGCACGACTGGCAAACAAAGATCTGATCGGCATGCGCTGGCAGCATGCTAACGCCAAGAGCGGCCATAACCAGCAAAGCTTTTAACACTGTCTTCATGGAGTTCTCCCGTGGCGCACACTCAGCTTGGACGCCGATTCTCGCGGTGATGGTGCACCTTCAGGGCCGTCTCTACAATAGAAGTTCGTTCCAGTAAAGCAAACGCTGCTAAGCACTTATGGGCCGATTTTTTCTATCAAGAACTAGTACTCCAGAGAAATGGTGAAAATTAGTGCACACTACCGTCATTTACTTAGCTCTCCGACAGGTGAGCTATCCCCTTGCGGGACATAGTAATAGGAGACCTATATCCTCATGTAACCGACCACACCGAAACTGTCTCTACCGTACAGGCGAGCAAGGTTGCAGGCCAAAAAATAGTGGCGAAAAGCCCGCTAGCAACTAGAATACGCCTCCATGCCCAAAATCACGTTTCTTGGCGCCGCAGGCACCGTTACCGGTTCAAAGTATCTGATCGAGGCAGGAGGCAAGCGGCTGCTGGTGGACTGCGGCCTCTTTGAGGGATCAAAGGATCTCAAGCAGCGCAATTGGGAACAGCTCACAGTCGATCCCGCTACAATCGATTGGGTCCTGCTGACGCACGCGCACATCGATCACACGGGCTATATCCCGCGGCTGGTGCGAAACGGGTTTCGAGGCCCAATTTATTCCAATGCGGCCACGCGCGAACTCTGTGCGCTGCTTCTTCCCGACTCGGCGCATCTGCAGGAAGAGGACGCGCGATACGCCGCGAAGAAAGGCTACAGCAGGCACAAGCCTCCGCTGCCACTGTACACTGTGGCGGAATCGCAAACCGCCCTTGCTCAGTTCCGCGAAATTCCTCGCGCAGATGCCTTTCAGATCAGCCCGCAATTTTCGGTTCGCCCGCACGATGCGGGGCATATCCTCGGTTCTTCGTGGCTCGAATTGACGATCACGGAAGATGGAAAGCAGACGCTGGTAGTTTTTTCCGGCGATGTAGGACGCTACGATCAGCCCATTTTGAAAGACCCCGAATCGCCCGCGCATGCAGATATCTTGCTCTGCGAGTCCACGTACGGTGATCGCGAGCATCCTGCTGGTTCTGTTGTGGACGAACTGGCGGACGTGATTAACCGCACGGCCAAGCGCGGCGGTGCGGTGGTGATACCGGCGTTCGCGGTGGGGCGGACGCAAACGATCATGTATTACCTGCGTGAGCTTCAGGAGCAGCAGCGGATTCCCATTCTGCCAGTTTATGTGGATAGCCCGATGGCAATCGACGTGACGGGCCTATACGCAAGTCACCACGAGGATCACGATGAGGAGTTTTCGCGCGAGGAGAGCGCGGGCAAGCGCGATCCCCTGAATGTCCGCGAAGTCCACATGACTCGCTCTGTGGAAGATTCAAAGAAGATCAATGATGTGGTTTCGCCCTGCATAATTATTTCGGCGAGCGGCATGATTACGGGCGGCCGCATTCTGCATCATCTTGCGCGGCGGCTGCCGGATTCGCGTTGCTCGGTTTTGATCGTTGGCTATCAGGCGGAGGGTTCGGGAGGTCGGGCATTGCAGGACCACGCGCAATACTTGCGCATCCATGGCGAGGAAGTTCCGGTGAAGGCGGAGATTGTGGAGCTGACGCAGCTTTCCGCGCACGCCGGAAGGGCCGAGTTGGTACGCTGGCTTTCGGAATTCCAGACGCCGCCGCGGCAAACCTTCCTGACCCACGGCGAGCCGAGCGGGCTCAACGGGCTGCGTGATGCTATCGCGGCTCAATACCACTGGCCCGGGGTAACGATTCCTGAATATTTGCAGTCGTTCGATCTGAATGTTCCGTGAGCACGCGCCGAGCGCATCTCCTTCCAAATATTTAAGCGGCGCTCGCCCGCGATGCCGGGTAGCGATCGACGTCATCGATCAGATGGTTATTGAAAAACGACTATAGGTGGCTGATTGACTGTTCACAGGTCCGCCCGTATGATGTGGCCTCCACGTTGCGACTCCTGGCAGTCCTCTCTAGGAGGCTTCATGACCCTGATAGCCACCCGTTTCGCCAACATCGCTACCGCCGGAGGCGAGGACCTCAATCACGTCACCATCGACGTCGATTTCGCCCCCATGAATGCCATGGTCAACGTCTCTATTTCCAGGTTCGGCGTCGGCGATAGCGGCAGCGTTGAAGCCGGCATTCTCGACTATCGCATCCGCAACGACCAAGGCGTTGATGTGACAACATCTTTCAGTGATTTGAGCAATGTGGAAAATCAGACCGCCGATGCTTTGCCAGCTGCCGTCGCGCACAGCAACCTGACGCACATTACGATGCTGGTAATCACTCTTAACGCGTGGACCCGGGGCATGATCACAGTCTTCGCCACGGACTTTGCGCAAGACTCCGATCAGTGACTACGGTTTTTTTGGATAGGAGACTGTCATGTACATATCCGCAGGCGGAGGCGGCCAAGACGGCAAGGCGGTTGTGCAGCGCATACGCACGGTTCTGGTTTACGAGGTTTCATCGGGTCGCGTCGTTCACACACACCACGCCGTGACATTTGTAGGAGGAACGTCGCTCTCGGACGATGAACTCAAGGCGAGAGCTCTCAAGCTGTGTCAAGAAGCCCTGACCGGGTCAGGGCGCAGGATACCTACCCGTCTCGATGCTCTCCATATTGACCCGGCTTCGATCGCACCGGGCGTGGAATACAAGGTCGATCCAAAACGGCGCACTTTGCTTGCTGGAAGACCGATTTCACCGTTCGCTAAGCAGGCGGCAAGTTCACGCAAGAAGAAACTCCCAACAGAAGGAGCAAAGAGGCGAAAGACAAGATGAGTCGCGATGCGATTGCGGCGCAATTCCGCTGGCCGGGCGTGACGATTCCGGAATACTTGCAGTCATTCGATCTTGCGCTCTGAAAATACTGCCGAGGGCAGGCGGCGCGGCTATGACGATCACAACTCCAAAGCATCGCGCAACTCTGTGGATCGCGGCGAACTTTGCAGTGGTTGCGCTCATACCTGCCGCAATCTCGTACTATAGCCGAGAGTTAAATGCTGGAGCCTACCCGGTTGATGCCGATTCCATCGGCATTCCTATAATGGAAACGGGGATCTCCGCACTAACGCTCCTGTTGCCCCTTAACATTGCTTGTTTGTTACTTTTGCGACGCTACGCTGGGAAATCTGCTCTGTGGACCTCAACCAAGGGTTTGCGTCTCGGACAGCACGTGATTGCTGGCCTTTGTCTCGTGGTGGGGATTATGTGTTTGGCGGGCGTAGTCGAGTCTCTGAGAGAGGGTGCTCCTGAATTCTCCATTGTGCTTCTGATGTGGTGCTACCTCGCGGTTGCCATGCGGGCGGCCTTCGTTGCATCGGCGCGGAATAATCTTCCCGAGGTCAAACCGACGTCGCTATAGCTGAAGTTTGGCGAGGCGGTCGGCGGCGGCTTGCAGGGTGGATTCTTTTTTGCAGAAGGTGAAGCGGAGGTGGGTGCGGCCATCGGCGGGATCGCGGTAGAAGCTCGAGCCGGGGACCGCGGCGACGCCAATCTTAGTGACAAGATGCTTGGCGAAGGCGATGTCGTCCGGGAAGCCGAATGCGGAGATATCCGTCATGATGTAGTAGGCACCGCGAGGCTTGAAACAGTGGAAGCCAGCGTTCGTGAGGATGCCTAGCAGGCGATCGCGGCGGACGGTGTAATCGCGAGCGAGCGTTTCGTAATAGCTCGACGGAAATTGCAGGGCGACGGCGCCCGCTTCCTGCAGGGGAGCCGCGGCTCCGACGGTGATGAAGTCGTGGACTTTGCGAATTGCGCCGGTGACTTCCGCGGGAGCAATTGCCCAGCCTACACGCCAGCCGGTGACGCTATACGTTTTCGATAGCGCGTTGATGGTGATGGTGCGTTCGCGCATACCGTCGAGCGTGGCCAGAGAAATATGCTGGGCGCCGTCATAGAGCATGTGCTCGTAAATTTCGTCGGTGATGGCGAAACAGTTCCACTGGACGCAGAGATCGCGGATGCATTCGAGCTCGGCGCGCTCGAAGACTTTTCCCGTGGGATTATTCGGAGTGTTCACAATGATTGCTTTGGTGGCCGGGCTAAAGGCGGCCGCCAATTCTTCGGGATCGAAGGTCCAGTTGGGCGGATGCAGCTTGACGTAACGGGGAGCGGCTCCAGAAAGGATGGCATCCGGGCCGTAATTTTCGTAGAAGGGTTCGAAGACTACTACTTCGTCGCCCGGATTGATAATAGCCATCATCGAGGAAATCATCGCTTCCGTTGAGCCGCAGCAAACGGTGATTTCGCTTTCCGGATCGAGCGACATTCCGCGGGTGCGCTCGAAATTCCCGGCGATTGCGTTGCGGAGCGATTTCGAGCCCCAGGT
>DASYZC010000071.1:0-5232 GCA_035949735.1 Candidatus Acidiferrales bacterium
CGCTCACACTCGCGGATATGGAACGCGATGTGACTCCCCTTCTGGCTGCTAAATAGCAACGGGCATCCACTGAATGCCCTCGGCGAAATTCTCACAAATTCCGGCCCGCGGCACACAGTCGAGCGCCTTGATTTTCCTCGCCATTCTGTTCTTGCCTCTCGTTCTCGCGGCCCAAAACGAGCTTCCAGCAAGCGTCCAAAATGATTGGCGCTATGCCGGCCACGACCCTGGCGCGATGCGGTATTCTCATCTCAGTCAAATTAACAAGCAGAATGTCACCAAGCTCCGTCGCGCCTGGACATTCCACACCGGCGATCCCGCCGACGATGTAAATTCCGAAGGCGCCCCGCTCGTAATTGACGGTGTGATGTATCTCGACGCCGGCAAAAATGTCTTTGCGCTCGATCCCGTTACGGGCCGGCAGATTTGGAAATTCGAAGTGAAAGGAACCAACCGTCGCGGCCTTTCGTATTGGCCGGGCGACAAGCAAACGCCTCCGCGCATTATCCTCGGCGTGGCGGATGACAAAATGCTTGCGCTCGACGCCAAAACCGGAAAACCCGCGTCCGGATTCGGCGAGGACGGCTTCGTTTCCGGCGTTAGCCCCGCTTCGGCCCCGGTGATCTACCACGATCTCATCATCACCGGCCAAAATCGCGTTCAGTCGGTTCGCGCTTTTGACGCGCATACCGGCAAGCTCGTTTGGACCTTTTACACCAAGGCTCAGCCGGGCCAGCCCGGTCACGAGACGTGGAAAGATAACGCATGGGATGTTCGCGGTGGCACCGACGTTTGGAGCTTTATGACGCTCGATCCCCGACGCGGCATCGTCTACATTCCGATCCCACCTGCTGGTGGCCCTGATTTTTACGGTGGCGGCCGTTTAGGCGATACGCTCTACGCCGATAGCGTCGTTGCTGTTGACGCGAATACCGGCAAGTTAATTTGGTATCAGCAGCTCGTCCATCACGATCTTTGGGATTGGGACGTTCCCGGCGCACCCACTCTCTTCGACGTAAAGCTCAACGGCAAAACCATTCCCGCCGTCGTGGAATTCAGCAAGCAGGCCTACCTCTTCCTTTTCGACCGCACCAACGGCAAGCCGCTCTTCGGCATGCAGGAGCGTCCCGTGCCGCAGACGACCGTGCCCGGTGACGCCACTTCTCCCACTCAGCCGATCCCGCTAAAGCCGCCGGCGCTCGCCCCCACCAGCATCTCGAAAAGCGATATCTACAATCTCACGCCCGAGCACGCCGCCTTCTGCCGGAATCTGTGGGACGCGAATCACATGTACAACAATGGCCCTTTCACCGTTTACAGCACCTATCCCGATAAAATGGCGGTGATTTTCCCCGGCCGTGAGGGCGCGGGTAACTGGAGCGGCGTCGCGTTTGATCCCAAGCTCGATTACATCTTCGGCACCACCACTTTCAACGCCGGCCAAATCGGTCGGCTCGTGAAACTGGACAAGCCGAGTCCGGGTCCATTCGGCGGCCCTTACGACAAAGTCTTTCCCAACGGCCCTTCGCGCTACCAGAGCCGCTTCTGGGAACCAGTGAATGGCTGGCCGTGCATCAAGCCGCCCTGGGCGGAAATTTTTGCGGTCAACGCGAAAACCGGCAGCGTTGCCTGGCACGTTCCCTTCGGAACGGTTGATGCGCTTGCCGCAAAAGGCTTCCCGCATACGGGTGCGCCCAACACCGGCACGATGATCGTCACCGCGAGCGGTCTGATTTTCATCGGCGCCACCAATGACGGCCGCTTCCGCGCCTTCGACGCCCGCACCGGAAAGGAATTGTGGACCCAGAGAATTGACGCCAGCGCCCACACCGTCCCCATCACCTACAAAGGCCGCGACGGCAAGCAATACGTGGTTGTGGAAGCCTTCGGGGGACCCGGCATCGTCGCCTTGAACGGTTACTTCAACGATACTCCCGGCGACAGCATCATCGCCTTCTCACTCCCATAACATAAAATTGTTCCAGCGCAGTACCGGCCGCCTTCACGTGGGCCATCTATCTGTCTCCACGCGACATCAAATTACGAGTACGGATGTGCAGTAGGGTGAAGCAGGATCAAATAGAGACGAGTCGTGAACTCGATGCAAAAAAATCTACGCGGGAAATTCACCGTCCGAAACACTCGGCTCTCGGTCATCGGCCTCCGAAGTTTGCTCTGGCTAAGCCTGGGTCTCCTGCTTTTTGCCATGCCATCTTCAGCCTTGGCGCAATCTACTCAGATCCCGAGCGCAACCACAGCCCAAGGTAGCCAACCCGCCGCACCAGCGACAGACTCACCAGCCACCCAGCAGCCCGATCAGCAATCGTCGGCAACCCTCAGCGGCACAGTTGTCGATCAAACGGGAGCGGCCGTCGCCGGAGCTCAAGTATCCCTCATGCGGGAAGACCAATCCCCAAAACAAGAGGTGCCGTCAGGCGACGATGGGCAATTCTCATTTGACAATCTTGCCCCCGGACTTTTCCATCTCACAAGTGCAGCGCCCGGCTTCGCGACGCAAACATCCTCCGGCGTCCTGCAGTCTGGCGAAGCCCGCATTGTCCCGCCGATCACCTTGATTCTTGCTGCCGCCACCACGCAAGTGCGCGTCGGACTCACACCAACCGAAATCGCGGAAGTGCAGATCCAAACCGAAGAGGCGCAGCGCGTCCTCGGCTTTATTCCAAATTTCTACGTGAGCTACGTCCCCGATGCCGTCCCTCTCTCCTCGAAACAAAAGTTTCAGCTTGCCTGGAGATCCATGTTCGATCCCGTCACCTTTGGAGTGACTGCCGCCGTTGCTGGACTTGAGCAGCAGGCAAATGTTTTCAGTGGATACGGGCACGGCCCGGAGGGTTATGCGAAACGTTTTGGCGCCGCTTATGCCGATCGCGCTACCAGCACGTTCATCGGGAGTGCTGTGCTGCCCTCGCTCCTGAAACAGGATCCACGATATTTCTACAAGGGAACCGGTAGCACGCGATCGCGGCTGCTGTATGCAATCAAGAATTCCGTCATCTGCAAAGGCGATAATGGGCGTTGGCAGCCAAATTACTCATACATCCTGGGGGACTTCACCTCGAGCGGTCTGTCGAATCTTTACTACCCAGCCCAGGATCGCGGAGTGGGCTTGACGTTCGCAAATGCGTTTATCGGAATTGGTGCCACCGCCGCTGGCAACATTCTTCAGGAATTTGTCATCCGCAAATTGACGCCCCATTCCTAACCAAGCCGGGCCGAAGTCGCGAGTGCCTTCTCCTCCGCTGCTTTCGATCCCTCGAAAAATACCGAAGATCGTGGGGGCGGCAGGTTTTCAACAAGGCGCAGCCTTTGGACATGTGAGAGAATGCCGTACTCTTTGTGAAATATCAGCACCGCGTCCTCGGATTGCTGTCGCTGCTGTCCGTCATCACGTATCTTGACCGCGTCTGCATTGCCGTAGCCGGCCCGCGCATGCAGGACAGCCTGCACATCAGCCCCCAGGCGTGGGGCTGGGTGACCAGCGTATTTTTTCTCTCCTACAGCGCATTCGAGATTCCCACAGGCCTCCTAGGTGATCGCAGCGGCGCGCGGCGCGTGCTCACCAGGATCGTGCTGTGGTGGTCGGCGTTCACCTCGCTTACCGGAGCAGTGTCCCGCTACTCGATTCTGCTCCTCGTGCGCTTTTGCTTTGGTATGGGAGAGGCCGGGGCGTATCCCAATGCTTCGGTGGTCATCGGGCGCTGGATTCCCGCTCGGCATCGCGCCCGGGCATGGGGAATCGTCTGGATGACCAGCCAGATCGGGGGAGCAGTTGCGCCTCTACTGGTGGTTCCGGTTCAAGTACTCTACGGCTGGCGGGCGTCCTTTTACCTGTTTGGATTCCTGGGCGTGATCTGGGGTGGAGTCTGGTATTGGTGGTATCGCGATTCGCCCGCCGAGAAATCGGGCGTAACGCAGGCGGAATTGGAAGAACTGGGTGATGGAAGTCCGGCGCGTCAGCACCACGGATTACCGTGGGGTGCCGCGCTGAGCAGCGGCAACCTATGGCGCATCATGGCCATTGCCGCTTGCTACGTGTACGCGCTGTCGTTTTTTCAGTCTTGGTTTCAGACCTATCTGGTGAGGGGCCGCGGATACAGTGAGGGCCAGTTAGTATTATCCGCGCTTCCGTACATGGTTGGCGCGTGCGCGAATGGGTTGGGCGGTGTCACCAGCGACCGGCTGGTCCGAAGATTCGGTCTAAAAGCAGGCCGCCGCACGGTCGGAGTCGCGGGGCTCGGCGCGGCTGCTCTGTTCCTGACCGCAACGATAGTCACGAAGAACAATAGTGCGGCCCTGATTTTCCTTTCCCTGGTATATGGAGGGATCACTTTTCAGCAACCCAACCTAGGCGCCGTTTGCCTGGATCTCACTCAACGGCACGCAGGTGCAGTGTTCGGGTTTGGCAATACCGCAGGGAATGCTGCGTCGGCGGTGTCGTCGGTCGTGTTCGGATACATGGTGGGACACTTTGGCAGCTACAGCGCCCCGTTGATTCCGATGGTACTGTCGCTAAGTGTGGGAATGGTGTTGTGGCTTAGGATCGATCCGACAAAGGAGCTATTCGCCGACGAGCGTGGCGCAGGATTGGTTCCCGGGGTTGAACCAACGATCGAAGCCACCTAGCGGCGTCGCCCGTCGTTTTGGTCTTATTGAGCCATCAGACCGAAACCGTACTTCGGGGAATCGTCGAGGATAATTTCCGGCCGTGCGATGCTCTAGCGAAAGGCGCCGCACGGCCGGATCGTGCAAGGGGAAGTCTACTGTTTCACCACCTGTAGCACCATCTGCGTGCCGCTATCCAGGTGGACGTTTCGGCTCGTGGAGTTCACTACGGAAGCCGTCGTTCCGTTGCTGGCTGCCGAGGTGAGATTCAGTCCCTCGAGGTTGAACACGCCGTTGCTGCTCGACATGAGCTCACCGGTCGAGTTCAGCCCTCCAACGCTGCCTGCGGAGCGCGTCGTTGCGCCCACCGTCCCGCTCGCGGTCTGTCCGACATTACCTGCAACGCCGCTCACGGTGCCCGCAGAACTGGTCGCACCGCCCGCCACGTTGCTCACGCCGCGAACCGTCCCGCCGACGCCACCGGCTGCACCGCCCGCGCCGCGAACGAGCCCACCGCCGCCAGGCGCGGAGCCCGCTCCCGCGAATCCTCCGCCTGCCTGGGACATAGAATCGATCGCGCCCTGGTCATTGGCGAGACCGGCCGATGTC
>DASYZC010000072.1:0-5434 GCA_035949735.1 Candidatus Acidiferrales bacterium
AAAGCGCAAGCTGAATTACTTCGTGCGTTCTCGCGACAAATTGAAATACATCGCCGGTGTGATGATCAAAGACAGCACCATGGAGATCAGAATCCCTCCGATCACGGCGATGGCAAGCGGCTGGAGCATTTGCGATCCCGCGCCCCAGGCGAGGGCAAGCGGAAGCATTCCCGACATCGCGGCCAGCGCGGTCATCACGATGGGACGCAACCGCCTTCTTCCGGCCTGAATCATGGCTTCCTCCGGCGAAAACCCGGCGGCGCGGAATTTCTGGTCGGCATCGAGCAGCAAAATTCCGTTTTTGGCCACGATGCCGATCACCATGATCAATCCCATAAACGAAGAAATATTGAAGGTAACGCCGGTAATCCAAAGAGCGAAAAGGACGCCCGAAGTGGAAAGCAGCGCGGACGTGAGAATCGCCAGCGGCCCGGCGAAGCCTCCAAATTCAAATAGCAGCACGATGAAGACGAGCGCCAGCGCAAGCACCAGCACCACGACAAGATCGTGAAAAGATTTCTGCTGTTCCTTGTAGAGGCCGCCGTATTCCACGCGGATGGACGAGGGCAAGTGAAGTCCATCCACCGTTTTTTGAACCGCGCGGATGCCGCTGCCGAGATCCAGGCCTTCGAACCGCGCAGTAACAGCGACTTCTCGCTGCAAATTGTCGCGAAGAATCTCCGTCTGCCCCGGCGATTCCGCAATCGTCGATAGCGAACCCAGCGTGGCGGTCTGGCCGCTCGAGCTGACCAGCAACGTGTCGCTCATCGCGGCGAGCGAAGCGCGATTCGCGTCGGGGAAGCGCACGCGTATGGTGTACGCGCGGTCATTGGCAACCACCGGAGTCGGCGCGGGCGTTCCTTCGAGAATCGCTTCCGCGTCGGTGGAAACCTCTTCGGGAGTAAAACCGGCGCGCTCGGCGACGCTCGGGTTCACCTTAAAGGTCACCGCGGGTCCGCTAATCGAATTGTCGATCCCGTTCAGGACGTCCACCACCGGCTTCTTCCCGCTCACTTGAATCGCGCTGATCGCGTCGGCTACGCGCGGCGCCCATTGCCCCAGCAAGTCCGCATCGGGCGAGAAGAGTTCAATCCGCACCGGCTCGGGCGCGCTGGTAAGATCACCGATCATGTCCTGAAGCATCTGCACGAATTCGATGTCCACGGAAGGCTCTCGCTGCGCGAATTCCTCTCGAAGCTGCGCGATGATGTCATAGACGCTGCGGCTCCGCTTGCCCTTGAGCTTCACCGAGATGTCTCCCGTGTTGGCTTCCGTCACGGTCGCGAGCCCCAATTGCAGGCCCGTGCGCCTGGATACGCTCGAGACTTCGGGAACTGCGGTAATCATCTTCTCGAGGTGAGCTATGACTCGGTTAGTCTCTTCTAGCGAACTGCCGGCGGGCATAATGTAGTCGACAATGAATCCTCCCTCGTCCATCGCCGGCAGCAGGTCCGATCCGAGCGCCTTATAGCAAAAGTAGGAGGCCACCAGCAGAATCGCGCACAAGCCGACCAACCAAATGGGATGTTCCAATGCCCGCCGCGCCCAGCGCTCGTAAAACGTGATCACGCGGCCGAAGAAGCCTCGCATCGAAGCCTCTTCAGCCGCCATCAGGCGGTTCATTTCGCGTTGCCGCAGGGATATCTCTTCCCCTCGATCGGCTGAATCAATTTCTTCCGCGTCCGCTCGCGGATTCGATTCCGCTCTCTTCGTGTGGATGAAATACCGGCTCAAGTTCGGTGTCCACACAAGAGCCAAGGCCAGCGACGTGAAAAGGGCCGCGGCCATCGTGATCGCTAGCGCTCTGAAGAACGTTCCCGTGACGCCGGTGATCGCGATCAATGGCAGGAACACCACGATGGGCGTCAAAGTGGAACCAATTAAAGGCACCGTGATTTCGGAAAGGGCGCTGTGGATCGCTTCGATCCGTTCTTCACCGGCATCGCGATGAAGCACAATGTTTTCGACCACCACAATCGCATCGTCTATGACGAGCCCGACCGCTGCAGCCAGTCCGCCGAGGGTCATCAGGTTGAATGTCTCGCCCACAATCTTGAGCACAATGAAAGTCACCAGGATCGTCACCGGAATCACCAGTCCCGCCACGAGCGACGTGCCCCAATCCCGCAGGAACACGACCAACACGATCGAAGCGAGCACCAGCCCGATCAAAATCGTATCTCGCGCGTCTTGAATCGAGGACTTCACGATATCGGATTGATCGTAGTAGCTGCTGATGGTGACTCCAGGCGGCAGCGTTCGCTTGATCTGTTCCATTTCCGCATGAACTTCATCGGCCACCTGCACCGTATTGCTGCTGGGTTGGCGGTCGATGCTCAGTAGAACACCGGGTTTTCCGTTTGCGGTGACAATCGTGTACACCGGCTCCACGGACGCATGCACATCGGCTACATCGCCGATGCGAACCGGCAAGCCGCCCGGAGTGGTTTTCGCAATGATGTTGGAAATTTCTGATGCCGCGTGGGCCTGGGCATCCACGAGCGTGAGGAACAATTGATGGTTCTGCTCCAGCAGCCCGGGAGATGCAATCAGGTTGGTGCTCCCCACCGCTTGCAGAATCTCAGGGACGGTGACCTGCGCCCGCAGCAGCTTCGACGCGTCCGGCGTGATCTGGAACTCGGGCACTTCCCCGCCTTGCACGAGTACAGTCGATACGCCGTTCAGGCGGTTCAGCCGCGGCTTCATCTCGTACGTCGCCAGCTCCCACAATTGAGTCTGCGGCACGGTGTCCGATGTGAGGCTATAGCCGATGATCGGAAAGCTGGCGAATGTCAGCCGGTGCGATTCAATCCGAGCGGTGGGCGGTAGAGTGCCTTGCACCTGTGCCATCGCCGCGTTTACCAGCTGGAGAGTCTGGAACATGTCGACGTTCCAGTTGAAAAAAAGATCGATTTCCGCCGAGCCACGGCTGGTAATGGAGCGAACGTCTTCGAGTCCCGGAACGCTATTCACGGCTTCTTCGATCGGCCGGGTGACGGTGACCAGCATTTGGTTGATGGGAGTGACGCCGTTATCCGCGCCGATCAGAATGCGCGGGAAGTCAGTCGAAGGAAACACTGCCACCGGGATCGTAAACGCGAGATAGCCGCCAATCAGAGCCAGAGTGACAGCCAGAAAGATGATTGACTTGGAATGACGAACAATCCAATACCCAGGACGCTCCTCGGAGGGACCTGCCGGTGACGAAAGGCGCGGCGATTGTGTCTCAGTGGATTTTGTCATCAGCGGATCGACCTGAGTGAGCTCGGATCTATCTCCGTCGGTTGTCAGGATTCTGCGACGTTGCTTTGGGCGCCTATTCGGCGGCGCCTTCACTCTGTTTCTCGACCGTCACCTTTACGTTATCCGGCAGGCCGTACGCTCCCACGGTCACGACAACTTCTCCTTCCTTGAGCCCCTCGACAATCTCCACTCGGTCGTCCTCTTGAATGCCGGTCTGCACTTTGCGCTGATGCGCATGGCCGTCGGAACCTACCACCATCACGCTGCTGCCTTCCTTGGGATCGACGAGCAGGGCGCTTTTCGGGATAACGATGGCCTCCGCTGCGGTCTTTGACACCATGGTGAGGTTCACGCTCGCACCCGCTTTGAATTGTCCCTTGGGATTTTTCGCCTCGGCCCATATTTCAACTGTGGTGCTGTTGGGATCGAGAGCCGGGCTGACCAGCGTAACTTTTGCGGGAATCTTATCGCTCCCATCCAGGGATGAAATTTCGGCGGGATCGCCCGCCTTCAGGCGCTCTGCCTGGGATTCCGGAATATGTGCGCGAGCAACGATTCTAGACACATCCATCACCGTGATTAAGGGAGTCCCTGCCGCAGCCATTTCACCTTGATACAGCGGCCTGTCCGTGATGACTCCGGCAATGGGGCTGCGAATCTCCGAATACGCGAGCTGAGCCTGCGCGCCCTGGTATTTTCCGTGGGCCGCGGCGAGTTGGCCGGCCGCGGACTTCTGCTGCGCCGCGTTGCTCACGGCCTCCATTTTTTGCAGCTTCTGCTCCGCGGCTTGCTCTTGCGTCTGCGCTTGAATCAGGGCAACTTGGGCCTGATCGAGTTGCCTCTTTGCGAGAGCTCCCTGTTCGTACAGATTCTTACTGCTGTCGTAGAGCCGTTGCGCGGCGCCCAGCGCGGCTTTCGCGTTCTCGGCATCGGACCGCGCACCCTGAAGCTGCTGAGGAAGCGTTGACGCGATCGTGTTCGCATAGTCCGCCTGGGCTTGCTCGTAAACGCCTTGATTTTCCGTGACCGCCGCGGCCAGATCTTTATTTTCGAGGACAGCTAAGAGTTGACCCGGCCGAACGTGGTCGCCGCGGTTTACATCGAACTTCAGAACCGGCGCGCTCACCTTGGGCGTGATCGCCGCCTCGTGAATCGGATAAAGAACCGCCTCCGCGACAACCTTTTGCTGAATATTAGCGCGTTGCGCAGGCTCCGCTTGAACCGATACTACCGGCTCCTTGTCGGCCGATTCGCTGCCGGAGCAAGCGCCCAGGCCCATGGCCGCACCAAGCGCAAGAGCGACAAAACCTGCGTGCGTGGGCGCCGCGCACCTCGCTCGCGGCACAGCCTTCGCTCGCGTCAAGCGACTCATCGCGAATTTCGGTGTGGCCGCAACAGTGAGTGGGCCGGGAAGTGGCTCAAGCATCGATCAGAAGCTCCCAGTGAGCGTTTGCAGCGTCGCCAGCGCTACGCGGTACCGAGCTAAGCCATCGGCATAAGCGCCTTGCGTTTGGGTAAGAGTGTTCTGCGCGTCCACCAGGTCGAGCACCGTCGATTCTCCCGAACGATACCGCAGCGTGTTCAACCTAAGGCTCTCAGCCGCCAGATCAGCGGAGTTCCGCAACAAGTCTACTTCCGATCGCGCGGTACTCGCCTCCTCGTAGAAGGCGCGGAGATTGGCGAGCGCCTGTCGCTGCGCGAACGTCAGTTCCAAGTGCGCCTGCGCCCGGCGGTCTTCCGCTTGGTGAAGCTGGCTCCAGCGCGTGCCCCAGTCCCATACCGGCACGTTTAACGCGGCGGTCGCAAAATACCCGAGGTTGGGCAACCTGCCTTTTGCCGGGTCAGCAGCGACCACGCTCCGCAGAGCAAAGGCATTCGCTTCGATTCCGTAGTCCACATCCAAGGTGATCGTTGGAAAAAAGGCGGCGCGCGCCACCGAGACCGCCATGTTCGACTGGCGCAGTGTCGCGGCAGCAGCCGCAAGTTCCGGATTGCCTTTCAGAGCCAACTGCTCCGTCTCTTCAAAGCTCGGCAACGGTTGCGCGGTGTCCATATCGTCGACGACGCTGAAATCCTGATTGAAGGTGGGAAAGAGCAGCACAGCCAAGTTCAGGCGCGCGTTTCCCATCGCTAGGTTTGCTTCCCGAAACGCTTCTTCCTGCTGGTTGAATTGAATCTGAAACTTGATCAC
>DASYZC010000073.1:0-14010 GCA_035949735.1 Candidatus Acidiferrales bacterium
ACAAACATCGGCGCGCTCCATCCCCGGGCTGTGTGGCATGTGGCAATGCCGCGGCCATAATTGCCCCCTAGGATAAAGGCGAACTTAAGTTCGCCCGGAATAATCGCGATGCATCTGGCAGTTTCGAGAAGCTCGTTGGGAATGCCTTTGTCCGGTGTGCTCATTATTTCCCTAAATACCTGAGCAGATTTGTCAATGCGCTTGACGTCGTCTTCCCGATCCGACGCGGACGTAATTGCTGGCAGAATAAGTAATGCAGCTAGTAATGAGATCATAAGAGCTTGTTTCGACATAAAGTGCTCCTTAAAATCGAGATTTAGCCGTGGAGTAGCTTTGCGCAATTCTAGCTCTACAGCAGCCGGACGGCCATACTCCGAAGCATGTAGTTTGAGGAGTGCGGCGCTCTATGTAACCACCGAGATATCCTTTCCAAGAAGCCCGGCGACGAACCCGTCTACATGAATTCCTTCAGTGTGATAACGAAATTGCTGTATTGCTTGCAGGACTGAAAACAGTTATCCGTTGCAAGTAAAGCCTTTTCAGTTCTAAGGCCGTGGAAATACTCTAGAGATCGGAAAGGCTAACTAGAATGACCTCCTTAGCTTACGAGCCGAGTGGAACAAATGGGCACAGCAGCGTCAGAGACTTATCCAAGAGTATAACCCTCGGAAGCACAGCTGAGGCCACAATACTGCTGGCGACTGTGGATCCGGATATCCGCGCCAGCATGTCTGTGCTCTTGGACAGCTACCGGGTAAAGGCCCTATCGATTACCAGGCTTGAAGAGCTCCGCGTTGCGCTATCCAGAGAAACGATATCCGCTTGCTTCTGCGGCTTTTGGCTTGTGGATGGGACCTATAGGGACGTGGTGCGGCAATTAAGGCGCCAGCCCAATGAGATACCCGTGATTGTGCTATGCGGCCCCGGGTGTTCTGAGGAATACCGTGACTACCTTGCTGCCCTGAACATCCGAGCCTTTGACTATATCTGCTATCCCTATCGCAAAGCCGATCTGGAACGAATACTCCATTCTACCGTGTCGGTGCGGCGCCCGAGCATGCCATCGAGCGATGCTCATCCGACGACCATCGGATCTGGTCCCGGTCCGCAGCGGGCGATGTGACGCCCGGAACTCGGAAGACGAAATCCAGTTCTTGACCCAGAAAATGTCCGCCGTTCTCTCCCCGCCTTTGGTAAGGTTTTTCCTGGCCCGAAATAATAAGATGTAAGCAAGCTTCCGTTAAGGTCTAACGCAAGTTGTTTCGCGGTGATGGCTAGCCTCGATCTCAGCCGAGCGCAAGGCCTTGGAGGCGATGCCCCGAGGAACGCGAATGGTCTCTGCACCACCGACTCCGGCTCCGAATATGTTCGTCGAAATCGAAGAACCTATCGTTGCGGAGTTATTCAGCGCTGATCGATTGGAGCAGCACGCAGAAAGCCTTGCCGCTGCCCAAGCGGTGGCGCGCGCGGCTGAGGGCGGCCCGTCTCTCATTGAACGCACAGAGGAAAATGCGCGTTCGCTCGTCGAATACTACCGCGCGACCGCCCGCGCGCTTCAACGTGAACAAGTCATCACGCCGGCCGAGCAATGGCTGGTGGAAAACTTTTATATCGTCGAAGACCAGCTTCGGGAGATTCGCGATGACTTGCCTATCGGCTACTATCGCCGATTGCCTAAGTTGGCTTCGGGGCATTTGGCCGGGTACCCACGGGTCTACGGAATCGCGTGGGCGTTCGTAGCTCACACAGACAGCCGGCTCGATCCTCATGTTTTGCGTCGCTTTATAAATGCCTATCAGCGCGTCCAGCCTCTTTCAATGGGTGAGCTTTGGGCCGTCGCCATCACCTTGCGAATTGTTCTGGTGGAAAACCTGCGCAGACTAGCCGGTCGAATCGTATTCAGCCGCCAGGCGCGCCACCAAGCGGACCAGTTGGCCGACGCGCTTTTGGGCACGGGCGGCCAATCCGCTCTATCGCCCGCCGCGGCCCTCCGCCAGTTCGAGAAGAAGCCTCTCGACCGGGCCTTTGCGGTTCAATTGATTCAGCGCTTGCGAGACCTGGACCCGAAGGTCGGCCCCATTCTTCTGTGGCTTGACGAACGCCTCGCGGCACAGGGTACAACCGCGGACGATATTGTCCGCGCCGAACACCAGCAGCAAGCGGCGATGAGCGTGACGGTGCGCAACGTCATCACCAGCATGCGCTGGACTTCGGCATTCGATTGGCACAGTTTTTTCGAAAGCGTCAGTCTGATAGACCAAACCCTCCGCAATGGAAGCAACTTTGGTGAGATGGACTTCGACACGCGAGATGCCTACAGGCATGCAATCGAGGATCTTTCCCGGGGCTCGGAACGCTCCGAGCTCGAAATTGCGGAGCTCGTCGTGAGGCACGCGAAAGAGGCGGCGGCCTCAGGCGCAGATCACGATCATCAGCCCCAGACGTTCTCAGATCCAGGCTACTACCTCATTATTGCGCAGGGGCGCGCCGCTTTCGAACGCGAGATTGGATTCCGCGTGTCCAAGAGGCGCGCGTTCCTTCGTTGGTACACGCGCTCGGCAGTGCGCGGCTACCTCGGGACGATCGCGCTCTTTACCGCCGCGATTCTCGCCTTTCCAGTGGCTCGTTCTCTCCAGTTGGGCCTGCGTATTCCCGACATCATCGTATTGGCTCTGCTAACTGTCGTTCCCGCTTCCGAGCTCGCAATTGCCGTGATCAATAGGCTTGTGACCAACCTGTTCAAGCCCCGAAATTTACCCCGGCTCGAATTCGCCAATGGCGTTCCACCGGATCTTCGGACCATTATCGTGATACCGAGTCTTCTAAATTCGACTAGTGGGATTGCCGAACAGATCCACCAGCTCGAAATTCATTACCTGGCTAACCAGGATGGCGATCTTCGTTTCGCCCTGCTCTCCGATTGGATTGATGCACCCACGGAAGCCCTGCCCAGTGATCAGGAGCTTTTGGCCACGGCTGCTGACTGCATCGCGGGTCTCAATAAGCGTCATAGTCCGGCTAAAGACGGCGGCAACCGCTTCTTTTTATTTCACAGAAGACGCGTCTGGAATGAATCGGAACAAAAGTGGATGGGATGGGAACGCAAGCGCGGAAAACTCCACGAGCTGAATATGTTACTTCGTGGAGCCACGAACACGACCTTCATTCCTGTAGCTGGTAACGCCGTCGAACCGGTCCCTGGTGTTCGCTACGTCATTACTTTGGACGCGGATACCCGTTTGCCGCGCGACGCAGCTGCGCGGCTGGTTGGCACCATCGCCCACCCTCTCAATCGGCCCAAATTTAGCCGCGAACAGAGTCGCGTAACCGCGGGTTACGGAATCATCCAGCCAAGAGTTACCCCTTGCTTGCCGATGGACCATCGCGGCTCGATTTTCCAGCGAGTGTTTTCCGGTCCTAGCGGGATCGACCCGTATTCCTCCGCGATCTCCGATGTGTACCAAGACCTATTTCACGAAGGCTCCTACACGGGTAAAGGGATTTATGACCTTGATGCCTTCGAGGTCGCCCTGGCCGGCAAAGTTCGGGAGAACGTGGTCTTGAGCCACGATCTTTTCGAAGGAATCTTTGCCCGCGCTGCTCTTGTTAGCGACATTGAGCTTTTTGACGACTTTCCGTCTCACTACGAAGCTTCGGCCGCCCGGCAGCATCGCTGGGCACGGGGAGATTGGCAGCTGTTGCCTTGGATTCTTGGCTGGGGCAATCGTCTGACCGACGGCCGCAAGTACAAGATTCCCGTGATTGGCCGGTGGAAAATGTTCGACAACCTGCGCCGCTCCCTGCTGCCACCATGCATATTCCTGGTATTCCTCGTTAGTTGGCTCACGCTGGGAAAGTTCCCTTGGTTGTGGATCAGATTCATTTTGGCCACCATTGTGATCCCTCCCCTGATTCCTTTCTTGGCAGGACTCAACCCGCGGCTAAACAGTGGGACATCCAACCGAAAATACTTCCGCGACCTGGCTTCCGATCTCTCGCTCGGCTTATCTCAGGCGGGCCTTGCACTGACGTTCATAGCGTACCAAGCCTGGCTCATGTCGGATGCAATTTTGCGGACGCTTTTCCGCCTGTTTATCTCTCGCAAAAATTTACTGGAGTGGGTAACGGCGGCGCAGGCTAAACACGGAATCGATCTCAACATCTACGGCAGTTTCCAACGAATGTCCGGCGGAATCGCCTTTGCCGTGGCCGGTTTGATAGCGGTGTGGTTCGGACACCGGCAGGCGGCACCGATTGCGATTCCATTTGTGCTGTTGTGGATTTCGGCGCCCGTCGTAGCTCACTGGATCAGTCTTTCACCAAAGCAGGCGGAAGATGAAACTCTATCCGCCTCCGACATCGGGATGTTGCGCACGATTGCGCGTCGAACATGGCGCTTCTTCGAGACCTTCACAACATCGGAGGACCATTGGCTGCCGCCCGATAATTTTCAAGAGGATCCGAAGCCGGTCGTCGCCCACCGCACGTCTCCGACAAATATCGGTCTCTATTTTCTTGCAACTGTGTCGGCGCGCGATTTCGGCTGGCTGGGAACGCAGGAAATGGCTGAGCGCATCGAAGCCACGTTGCAGACAATCGCTGGCCTTGAAAAGTTCCGCGGCCACTTGTGCAATTGGTACGACACGCTGAGTCTTCAGCCCCTCGAACCGAAATACATTTCCTCTGTGGATAGCGGTAACTTGGCCGGAGATCTGCTCACCCTTGCAGCCGCGTGCCGCCAGTTGACCCGACAACCCGCTGTCGAGCCGAGCATATTGGAAGGCGTCCAGGATGCGATCGCCCTTTTGCGTGAGGCTTTGGATAAGCTCGGCGACACATCCCGGCTGCACGCCGTCACGCCGAAACAGCTCCGCGATGCTGTGAACGCACTCGCCGACTCCACGCGTCCATTTTCTGGAGACACTGCGGATTGGGGAGCCCGAATTCTGGAGTTGTCCCGGAGGGCACAAACGGTTACCGACATGGCCCAAGCGCTGGCCCAAGAGCTCCGGGCGGGCTCCGATTCTGATCTGCAAACCTGGGCCCAAGCCGCGAAAGCCGCTATCGACAGCCATTTGCGTGATGCAAGGGTGCTCCTTCCTTGGCTGCGACTCAGTGATGGAAATCCGCTAGGCATCACCACGAACGGTTCGCCTAGACCAGCTGAATGGGCGGAGATCGAAGCATTCTTCAGGAATGACAGCACCCTTGCCGACGCTCCCGAGCGATTCGTGGCGGCCGCCAGTGAACTTGCAGATTTGCGCGACCATCTGGTTCATGAGGTGCCCTCTCAAAAGGACCGGTTGGAGCAAATAGAAGTTCTTATTCAGACTCTAAAAGAAGCGTCCAGCGAGGCTGCAGCTCTGCGTTCGCGCCTTCAGGCCATTACCGCGAGTTCAGAGAGCATGTTTTACGGGATGGACTTTGGATTCCTGTTTGATCCCGATCGCAAGTTGCTCTCCATCGGGTACCGCCTCTCCGAAGGAACTCTCGACGAAAGCTGTTACGATTTGCTCGCTTCGGAGGCGCGCCTGGCCAGCTTTATAGCCATTGCCAAAGGCGACATCCCCGCATCGCACTGGTTCAAGCTAGGTCGCCCTCTCACTCAGGTAGGCCGCGTATCGGCGCTCGTCTCCTGGTCTGGATCGATGTTCGAATACTTGATGCCCGCAATCATTATGCCGTCTCCGGCGAACAGCCTTCTCAGCGAGACATACCACCAAATTGTGCTTCGGCAGATCGAATACGGCGCAGAGCGCGACGTGCCATGGGGAATGTCGGAATCGGCTTTTTCGGCGCGAACCATTGACTTGGTCTACCACTACTCGGGCTTTGGCGTGCCGGGACTCGGATTGAAGCGCGGCCTCAATGAGGACCTAGTGATAGCCCCCTATGCCACCGCGCTTGCCGCCATGATCGAACCGATAGCTGCGGTCAGAAATTTCGAACGCCTCGCCCGTGCGGGAGGCCAGGGCGCGTATGGATTTTACGAGGCCCTGGACTACACGCGCTCGCGCTTGCCGGAAGGTGAGCAGGTCGCGGTTGTGCGCACCTATATGGCTCATCACCAGGGAATGTCTATCGTTGCGCTCGACAACGTTGTTGACGCAGGCGTCATGCGCCATAAGTTTCACTCGCAACCCATCGTCCAAGCCTCCGAACTCCTCTTGCAGGAACGGACGCCCAGGGATGTATTGGTGACGATGCCGCGAGCCGAGGAGGTCTCCTCCGGTCCCTACGTGCGTGAGCTTCTCCCTGCTACAGCTCGCCGCTTCAAGAATCCCCAAAGTGCCCCTCCGCGAACCACGCTCCTATCAAATGGTCGCTACGTGGTAATGCTTACCGCCGCGGGATCTGGCTACAGCCGCTGGAAAGACATTGCGATCACGCGATGGCGAGAAGACGTAACTCGAGATTGCTGGGGAACCTATTTTTACCTTCGCGATGAGTACACTGCTGGTGTTTGGTCGGCTGGATATCAGCCCGTGGCCATCGAGCCCGATCTTTGTGAGGCTATCTTCCACGAGGACCATGCCGAATTCGTGCGGCGAGACCGTTCGATCACCACTTCTGTCGAGGTGATGGTCTCGTCCGAAGACGACGCGGAATTGCGGCGTGTATCGATTTCAAATGGCGGAATTCGTGCGCGCGATATTCAGGTCACCTCCTTTGCTGAGATTACGCTCACAACTCAAGCCGCCGATGCGGCGCACCCGGCATTTTCGAACTTGTTCGTGGAGACGGAATTTGTATCCGAACTCGGCGCCCTGCTGGCTACACGTCGAAAGCGTTCTGACGATGAGACTTCGGTCTGGGCCGCCCATCTGTTAGTTGTGGACGGCGGCGAAACGGTGGGAGATCTTCAGTACGAAACCGACCGCGTGCGCTTCATCGGACGTGCTCGCACTCCCAGAAATCCCGTATCGATTATGGACGGCCGCCCGTTGTCGAATACAGTCGGCTCGGTGCTTGATCCGATCATAAGTCTGCGCCGCACCGTTCGAATCCCTCCTGGGAGGACGGTGCATCTGACCTTTGCGACTATTGTAGGCTCTACGCGTGAGGCCGTGCTGGATATCGCCGATAAATACCGGGATGCGAAAATTGTCGACCGCACCCGCACGCTCGCTTGGACGCAGTCGCAGGTCCAACTTCGCCATCTTGGTATCGGTCCGGAGGAGGCGCATCTGTTCCAGCGGTTGGCGAACGCGGTCTTGTACTCCGACCGCTCTCTGCGTCCGCCTCCGGATGTGCTGTCACGTACAACGATAGAGAAGCACGCGCTGTGGTCGCAGGGCATTTCGGGTGATCTTCCCATCGTCGTGGCGCGCATCGAGGATACCGAAGACGTCGATTTGATTCGGCAGCTTTTGCGCGCGCACGAGTACTGGCGGACGCGACAGTTGTCCGCTGATGTTGTGATTATCAACGAAAAGACTTCGTCCTATCTTCAGGAGCTCCAGGGCTCTCTCGAGGCGCTGGTTCGCGGCAGCCAATTGCGGCTCTCTCCCGATTCAAACGAAGCAAGCGGGAAAATATATCTTCTACGTGCGGACTTGGTTCCCTTGCACGTCCGCGAGAAGATTGAGGCCGCTGCCCGTGTGGTTCTTGTTGCGCGGCGAGGCCCCTTATCGGATCAGATCGCACGTGCACAGCAAGACCAGCCTTCACTGCCTTTACCCGATCGCACTGCCCGCACGGGCAGGCGTATGGATGTGCCCCTTCCCCAACAGGAACTTCAGTTTTTCAATGGTCTGGGAGGTTTCACACAAGATGGCCGAGAGTATATCGTTGTTCTAAGCGAAAGCCTGCGGACTCCAGAACCCTGGATCAATGTCATTGCCAATCCGGAATTTGGGTTTGCCGTTTCCGAATCCGGATCGGGATTCACGTGGTTCGGGAACAGCCACGAGAATCAACTTACGCCTTGGTCCAACGACCACGTCACGGATTCTCCCGGCGAAGCCATCTATCTCCGAGATGATCACTCCGGTGAGGTTTGGACTCCAACCGCGCTTCCGATCCGCGACGAAAACGCAACCTACGTTTCACGCCACGGCCAAGGCTACAGCCGGTTCCACCATGGCTCGCGCGGCATCTTGCTCGACTTGGTGCAATTTGTCCCCTTGGAAGATCCGATCAAGATATCGAGGCTTACGTTGCAGAACGAATCGGGCCGCGCTCGCCGCATTTCCGTCACCGCCTACATAGAGTGGGTCTTGGGAAACTCCCGCAGCGCGTCCGCTCCTCACATCGTGACGGAGGTGGACGCGCGGACCGGTGCCCTTCTTGCGAGAAGCGCATGGGCCGACGATTTCGGCGGCCGGATTGCGTTCGCCGACCTGGCTGGCAGTCAAACTGCTCTCACTGCGGATCGCACCGAATTTCTCGGCCGCAATGGCGCGCACGAATCTCCTGAAGCCCTCGAATTCGGACGGACGCTTTCTGGACGAGTGGGAGCCGGCCTCGATCCGTGCGCCGCCCTTCAGACGGTGGTCGAGCTTCGTCCTGGCGCTCGAGTGGAAATCAAGTTCTTCCTTGGCCAGGCCGAAAGCAAGAAACAGGCTGGCGAGTTGCTTGACCGGTACCGTGCCGCGGATCTCGACAAGATCTTCGGCCAGGTAACGGGCTATTGGACCGATCTCTTGAGCACCGTTCAAGTCGCGACGCCGGATCCCAGTTTGGATTTGCTGCTAAACCATTGGCTCCTTTATCAGACTCTCTCTTGTCGCATTTGGGCTCGCGCGGCGTTCTATCAACTCAGCGGCGCTTATGGTTTCCGCGACCAACTTCAGGATGTAATGGCTCTCACGGTCGCCAAGCGAGGAGTCGCTCGCGAGCACTTGCTTCGTGCAGCCCGGCACCAATTCATCGAGGGGGATGTCCAGCACTGGTGGCATCCACCGTCCGGTCGCGGGATACGCACTCGAATGTCGGATGACCTAGGGTGGCTTCCCTATGTGGTCATCAACTTTATCGAAGCCACGGGCGACATGACAGTGCTTGAGGAAGTCATTCCGTTTATCGAAGGGCCTCTTCTCGCCGACGGCCAGAAAGAATCCTATTTTGAGCCGCGCGAATCCGGAGCCAGCGCAACCCTATTCGAACACTGTGCCCGCGCTCTGGATCGCAGCCTGTCTATCGGCAGCCACGGCCTGCCGTTGATGGGCACGGGTGATTGGAATGATGGAATGAATCAAGTTGGGGAGAATGGAAAGGGAGAAAGCATCTGGCTCGGATTCTTTCTTCATTCCGTTCTTTGGGAATTCTCTAAACTGGCGGATGCTCGCGGTGAATACAAGCGCGCCGAGACGTGGCGATTGCACGTTAGCGCACTCAAAGCCGCGCTCGAGCGTGAGGGCTGGGACGGCGAATGGTATCGCCGCGCTTACTTTGATGATGGGACTCCACTGGGTACCGCTGCCGACCAGGAATGCCGCATCGACTCCATTGCCCAATCCTGGGGCATCATGACGGGCGCCGCGGAACGCGCGCGTGGAGCGCGTGCCATGGCCGCGGTGAACCGTCTGTTAGTCCGGAGGACCGATAATCTCGTTCTTCTTTTGACTCCTCCTTTTGACCACACACTCCACAATCCCGGCTACATCAAGGGTTACTTGCCCGGCATTCGCGAGAACGGTGGCCAATACACGCACGCCGCCATTTGGACGTTGACCGCCTTTGCCGCGATGAGCGACGGCGACAAAGCCTACGAGCTTTTCCGTATCCTAAACCCCATCAATCGCACCAGCTCGCGCGCGGGCGTTCAGCGATACAAAGTCGAGCCCTATGTCGTGGCAGGAGATGTTTATGCTGAGCCTCCTCACGTCGGACGCGGCGGCTGGACATGGTATACCGGTGCGGCCGGTTGGCTCTATCGCGCTGGTTTGGAATGGATCCTCGGCTTTCGCTTGCGCGGCATGGTTTTAGGCATTGATCCGTGTATTCCGAGGAATTGGACTCGCTACTCCGTCAAGTTCCGCTATCACTCGTCGATCTATAACATTCACATCGAGAATCCCTCTGGAGTAACTCGCGGTGTGGTCCTCACGGAACTGGATGGCAAGCTCTTGGCTGGACCGGCAAACATTCCTCTCGCCGATGATGGCGCAATCCATCTCGTCCGGGTTGTGCTCGGCTGAGACTCCCCCGCACAACCGTTCAATTTTGATCGTCACGCCTCTACGATGCTGTTGCGGATTGCGTAGCGCACCAGTTCCGTAACGCTGTGCAGCTCAAGTTTGCGCATGATATTGGCGCGGTGCGTTTCGACTGTCTTCACGCTGATGTTCAGGAAAACGGCGATGTCCTTGCTCGTTTTTCCTTCCGCAAGCAGCTGGATGATTTCGTTTTCCCGCGAAGTGATGCGAGACTTGACGCTCAGTGGCGCCTTGGTGGTTGGGCGCGACCCATCGGTCATGATTTCGGAAACTGAAGATGTGTAAAACGGCCGGTGGGTCGCCAAACTGTCAAGGGCTGTCGAGAGGTCCCTGCCGGAATCCGATTTCACCAGGTATCCGCGTATCCCGGCCTCCATCACATCTCGGACAATCTGATCCGAATAGTGCGCTGAAAGAACCAGAATCTCGGTTTTGTTTGACATCTTCCGGATCCTCTTCGCAGCCTCAATGCCATTAAGCTCAGGCATGGAAATGTCCAGAATAGCGATGTCGGGTTTCAGTTCCTGTGCCTTGGCCACGGCTTGCGAGCCCGTAATGGCCTCTCCGCAAACTTCCCAGTCCTTCCGCGAGGCGATAATCGTCTTAATACCGCGCCTCATCAAGTCGTGGTCGTCCGCCACAAGAATTCTCAGTGATCCCACTCGAACCTCCTTGGAGCAACTGCATCTCTTGGTCTGGAATTGACGCTGACGCTGTAGTGTGGCGCTCCGTATCATTTCGTGTCCATACGGTATCTCACTGATAGAGAGGGGGATAACCGCTGTAGGTTCCGCGTGATCGTTCTTAGACTGCTAAACCAGCGGAAAAGCCGGAAGCAGCCTCGTCAAGTTCCGAATATATGCCGTCTCGAAGCGTAATCGTTTTCCCCGAAACCGATGAAATCCGATCGCCCGGCAGCAAAACGCCCGTCAGGTTTAATGGATCGGCAGCCGAGATTGTCAGTATCTCTCCCGGCAAAGAATCGGTGCGCATGGCGCGCAGAGACTCCACCGCAATGGGTAGCGCGAATTGCTCGCCCATAAAACCGCTCACGAAGTGTCCGCCTCGCACTTGACCGCGATCCTCAAAGCGCCGAAACGCGATCAGCAATTCGCGCCAGCGTGGAGCAATCGTTTCCCGCGCGGTCATCTCCCGCAACACGACGCCGTAGCGACGGAGTAGCATCCAACAAGTCGCCTCAGCCAATTGTGCGCGCTCAGGAGCCTCGTCCGAATACAGCAGCGACCAGCGCCCAACGCTGTGCCGCGGCCGCTCCGTCTGGCCGCGCCCTTGTCCGGAGCGGCGCTTGGGATCAATCAGCGCGCGGATATTGTCGAAGCCGTCCGCGGTAATCAGTCCCGCGGCCACGAGTTCCCACAGCGCCGCCTCGACTTCCGACTTCAATCTCTTGGTGCCGCGAACCAGATCGACGAAAAATGAAGCGCCGCGCTGGCGCAAATAGTTCAAAGCGTCGCGTGCTGGTTCGCTCAGTCCTGGCGGCATACTCGGCCCATCGGATGAGTGCCGCTGGATCATCCACTCGGAATCTTCACGAACGAAAAACGCGATCGGAGCGACGCTTGTCGGAATCACGCGACGGTTCGCTGCTGCGTGTTCCGCGATCGTGGCAGGGTGGGGAGACAGGCGGCCCCACCCCACCGCTCCCGATAGGCAGAGCTGATCCAAAATGCGCGGGTCGTAATTGGCAATTCTTCGCCCGAGAATTTGTTTCTCCCACGCATTGGCGGGCGCTTCGAAGCCTTGAAGTTGCCGCAAGACCTCGAAAGTTCCATGTTCGCCCAGAAGCTGCGTTCCAGGCGCCAAATGTTGCCAGCGCAGCAGCCATCGCATGAACTGCGCAGCGGTAAGAGGCTGAATCTGGCTGCGCAGCGAGCCAAGTGTCAAACGGTGAACGCGCGCGAGCAATCGTCGTTCGCACCATTCGGTCGATCCGCCATTTGTGAATTTCCCCCGCAGTATGGAACCGGCAGCCTCCAGCCGTAAAAAGGCTTTCTCCACATTCCCGACTTCAAGACCCAACAAATCACTCAAGTCCATCGCGGTCGCCGGTCCAGCATGCGCCATCCATCCGGCGATGCACGCCAAAACCGCATCTTCTCGGGACAATGGCGGCTTCTCTACATCGGGAAGTGGCGATTCAAAACGCGCCTCTGGAAGAATGCTGGCAAACGACGCTGCCTTCTCCGCTGCAATCCAGTAGGCGCGATCTCCAGCGAATGCGCGCGCCGCGCGACCGGCGGAAGAAAGCTCATCGAAGAATGGCGCCCACTCCGGAATGGATTTGCTGGCGCACTCCACCAGCGGCGAAGTGTCTCGCCGAAATTGTGCTGGCAGAAGCACAAATGTTTGCAGCACATCATGAAGTTCATCTGCATCGCGCACATCCGGCCATGCTTCCCTCCGCACGTCCGCGATCGCGGCCGGGTCCAGCCGACCAATCTCGGATAGAACGGCTTCCGGCAACGCGCGCCGCATCTCCACGGCCCGCGCCCGCCGCTCCTCGAGCGGGGCATCATCCAAATACGCGTAAGGATTCGCGTTCAGAATTTCATGGGAGAACTGCGAAGGCACGGGAGTATCCACGGCGAGGCATCGTATTTCCTTCGTTCGAATGGCCTCAAGCACCCGCTTCAATCCCTCAATGTCCATCGCTTCGGTGAGCGCATCCTTCATCGTTTCCCGCACCAGCGGATGATCGGGAATCTGAATCTCTCCCGAAATATTTTCCTGGCAAGCTAACGCTTCGGGAAAAACAGCCGCCAGAAGATCGTCTGACCGCATCCGTTGAATTTGCGGCGGCACTTTCTTCCCGCCCATAAAGCGCAGCAACGCCAGCGCTCGCCCCGCCACCCACCGCCAGCGCGTGGTGAAAATCGGCGAAGCTAATACCGCTTGCTTCAGAAGTTCCTCCACCGATTCCGGCTGCAGGAAATGAAATACGTCCGCCAAAGGGAAGCTGTGCTGCTCGCTCAGCGAAATATTCAGTCCGTTGTCGGTGGCCGCAGCCTGCAATTCGAAATTGAACGAGCGGCAGAAGCGTTTTCGCAGCGCCAGTCCCCACGCCTTGTTGATTCGGCCTCCAAACGGCGCATGAATCACCAACTGCATGCCGCCGCTTTCATCGAAAAATCGTTCCGCGATCACCGTTTGCTGGCTGGGCACCGCACGCAACACGGCGCGGCCCGCCGCGATGTATTCCACGGTCTGTTCCGCGCCTGCCCTGTCGAGGCTGCATTCCTGTTGCAGCCAGTCCACCGCGGCCGAGCCATGGCCCGTGTTCCCGCCAACCGCATCGGGCGCCAGCCCATCCGTCAGCGCGCTCACGTTCTCGCGGATTGCGGCCACTTGCTCTGAAAGCTCCGCCGTGCGCGAGGGCGCTTCGCCCCGCCAGAAAGGCACATTGGGCGGCGCTCCCTTGGCATCTTCGACCAGCACTAGCCCCGCCTGCACCCGCCGTATCCTCCATGATGTGTTTCCGAGAAGGATGATGTCTCCGCGCAAGCTTTCGACCGCGAAATCCTCATCCACTGTGCCGACGGTAAAACCCTCCGGCTCGGCTCGAACCGTGTAGAGAGCGTTATCTGGAATCGCTCCTCCGCTGGTGATCGCGGCCAGGCGGCTGCCTCGGCGCCCGCGCAGGCGATGATTCACTCCGTCGCGATGCAGGTGTGCGCCGTAACGTCCGCGTCGAGCGGCGATTCCCTCCGAAAGCATTCCGACGATTTCATCGAAATCTTTTCGAGCCAGCTCGCGGTAGGGATACGCCCGGCGGACCATTGCGAATAAATCATCCTCGCTCCAGTCCTCAGCCGCGCACGCCGCAACAATC
>DASYZC010000074.1:0-7616 GCA_035949735.1 Candidatus Acidiferrales bacterium
CACAGGCTCACTGGCCAGTTCACCAACCACAGACTCTAAAATTACGATCGACGATTTCGCCAAAGTCGAACTCCGCGTCGGACGCATCGAATCTGCCGAGCGAATCCAGGGCGCGGACAAACTCCTGAAAATAATGGTCAATATCGGCGACGAAGTCCGCCAAGTCCTCGCTGGAATCGCCCTCGCCTACGCGCCGGAAGACCTCGTCGGACGCAAGGTCGTCGTCGTCACAAATCTCGCCCCGCGAAAAATGCGCGGACTCGAATCCAACGGCATGCTCCTCGCCGCCTCCACCGCCGACGGCAACCCCGTCCTCTGCACCTTCGCCGAGGACATTCCCCCCGGCTCCAAGGTCAAATGACCATCCGATTGTTTGGCTGTTCGCCGTTGTAGCGGCGGGTCGCTGAGTTTTTCCGACCCGGCAGCCGTTGCCTTTGTCTTTGCTGTTGCCTTTGTCACTGTCGTCGTTGCCGCTCGTCTTCGTAGCGGCCGCCTTTGGGCGGGCAGCTTTGAATTAGCGTTTGGCTGGGTCCCGCCTCCGAAAAAAGTCCACACAAACTCGTCCTTGCAAGGCATCCCCATCCTGATAACCTGACCGCATGATCAAAGTGATCGAAAACAATCGGGGCGAAAGACAAGGGCCAAAGACGAGCTATGTGGTGCCGCGCAATCTGGCCGTGGCCGGATTCGCTCAGGCGCCTTGCAACTCTGGTCGTCACAGCGGTCGAGTAGAACATGATCCATCTTATAGAAAACAAAGGACGGGTAGCGGTTCTACCCGTCACGACTTGAAGAGTGCGAGAAGGACAAACGAAATTGACCATGGAGATAATCGACTCACACGCGCACTTGGAATTCGCCCAATTTGACGGTGATCGAGACGAAATGCTTGAAAGAGCACGCGGTGCGGGCGTCCAGACGCTGCTGGCTATCGGCAGCGGTACTGGACCCCTCGAGCGGCTCGACGCCGCGATTCCCTTTGCCGAGGAACACGACTGGATCTACGCCACGGTCGGCATCCATCCCCACGATGCCAGCGCTGCAACCGATGAGCACTTCGCTCGCCTCGAGGATCTGGCCCGACATCCGCGCGTGATCGCCCTGGGTGAATTGGGCCTCGATTACTACTATGACCATTCGCCGCGGGACGTGCAGAAACAGGTCTTCCGGCGGCAACTCGCCCAAGCGGCCGCGGCGAAGCTGCCTGTGGTGATCCATTGCCGGGATGCGTGGGACGACTGCCTCGCAATCCTCGACCAAGACTGGCGGCCCACCGGCCTCGGCGGAATTTTTCATTGTTTCACCGGAAACGTCGACGAAGCGCGGCGCGGAATGGACATGGGATTCATGATTTCGTTCGCCGGGAATGTGACCTACCCGAAAATGCAGCATCTCCGCGACGTTTCGCGCGAAATCCCTCTCGAAAAGCTACTTACGGAAACCGATTCGCCCTTCTTGCCTCCGCAAACACGGCGCGGCAAGCGCAACGAGCCTGCCTTCGTTGTTCAGGTGGCGGAAGCCTTGGCGAATGTGAGAGACTTAGCCGCCGATGAAATTGCGGCGGCGACCGCGGCTAATTTTCGCCGATTTTTTCGTCTCGGTCCGTCCAACGGACCGGGAAAAGGCTAGTTGAGGGCCGGCGCGATGGCTTTCGCTGTCCAAATCGCTAAAGGGATTTTCGATCTTGTCCGCGATGATCTCGCGCTCGTGGAACAGGAGATTGCTG
This sequence comes from Candidatus Acidiferrales bacterium, assembly GCA_035949735.1. GTDB lineage: Bacteria > Acidobacteriota > Terriglobia > Acidiferrales > UBA7541 > Palsa-295. The sequence continues at coordinate 1,727 of DASYZC010000074.1, forward strand.
CCCAGAATAGCGCCGCTATCGAGCCGGTGGAGGAGATCGCCAGCTATCTGTACCAGGGCGGCGGAAAGCGGTTGCGTCCGGCGCTGCTCTTGCTGGCGGCCGGCGCGGCTGGCTTTCGCGGCGAAAGCGCCATCCGGCTAGGTGCCGTCGTGGAGATGATTCACAGCGCCACGCTGGTTCACGACGACGTGATTGATGGCGCGCAAATGCGCCGCGGCCGGCCAAGCACCAACGCGCGCTGGGGGAATCATATGAGCGTGCTGGCGGGCGACTGGCTTTACATGCGGTCGTTCGAAATGGCCCTGCGCGAGCGGAATTTTGCGATCCTCGATATCCTGATCGGTTTGACTCAAAACATGGTCGAGGGCGAACTATTGCAGCTCACCCTGCTGGGCCGCATGGACTTGACGGAAGCCGACGCCACCGAACTGGCCTATCGCAAGACTGCTTGCCTCTTCAGCGGATGCGCCCGATTGGGGGCGGTGCTCGGACGGCAGCCGAAACATGTGGAAGAATCTCTGGCAGAATATGGCCGAAACGCCGGCTTGGCGTTTCAGCTGGTGGATGATTTGCTCGATTTCACTGCATCGCCCGAGCAACTTGGGACACCGGTACTGAGCGATCTGAAAGAAGGAAAGGTCACGCTGCCGCTGATCTTTTCTCTTCAAAATGGCGCTTCGCAGAATGGAGCGGCGAAGAGCGGCGCCTACGAAGAAGGGCGACGGCTCGTGGCCAAGGTGCTGGAGGAGCGGGATTTCGTAAGCGTCCGTCCGGAGCAAATCACTCAACTTGTTATGGGAACAGGAGCGCTCGACCGCGCCTCCAACCTGGCGCGAGAATACGTGAGGCGCGCCAAAATGTGCCTCGAAGAACTTCCGGACACTGAGTACCGCCGGGCTCTGCTCGCCGTCCCCGACTTCATTCTCGATCGCCAGAATTAGTTCGTTCCCGTTGCGTGGCATTTGAAGAAAACAAAAAGCAGATTCCTCGCACCGGTCTGAGATTCGACCGGGTTCGGAATGACAATTCTACGAGACTTTCCCTGCCGGAGCGAAAGCTAGGCGGTGGGGACGCTTGCCGTGCTGCGCGGGCCCGCGTTGCGACGGTTATCGTGCTCCAGCGACTGCGTGGCATCCTGCAAAAGATCGGTGGGCTTCCAAGCATTGTCCTGGTACCACTTATAGATTGTGCCATCGGGAGAAATGACGGTGGTGCTCAATGAGTGGACGATCTGATCGCCGGATACGCTGTAATACAGCCCGAAGAAATTCGCGACCTTCGGAAGTTCCTTGGCGGAGACGGCGGCGAATTCCCAGCGGTCGAATGGATTACTGCCGGTGGTGCTCTTGAAGGATTCCGCGTAGCGCTTCAATGCCGCCGGCGTGTCGTGTTTGGGGTCGAAACTGACGCTCAGCAGGCGGATCTTTTTTGAACCAATGGCCGGATCCTCGCGAAGCTGCGCGTAAATCTGCGCGAAGTTTCTGGAGACGAGCGGGCAGAAGGTGGGAAAGGGGCATCGAGTATAAATAAAAGTGACGAGGAGAACATCACCCTGATAGGACCGGAGGCGGATGCGTTTCCCATCTTGATTTATGAGTGCGAAATCGGGGACCTTTTCGCCGGGCTGCGGCAAATGGGTGGGTCCCGTGGTGTTCGCAGGGCCGGTGCCTTTTTTGGTGACCACGATATTCTCGAGGTAGGTGTCGTTGTCGGTGACCACGATGTCGGCGGTAATTTGGTCTCCCGGCGACAGCGCCGCGAGCGTCTTGGAGTCATGCACTGGATAAGGCATGGCCATTGCGGCCATAAAGCCGGGGACCTCCTGGCCGTCAATATTGGCGGCGCCGTGAGCCGCGTCGATCGAGATGACGGTGCCGACGAGATGGTAGCGTTTCGCTTGCGGCGCGGGCGCTTTCTTGCACGCGACGGGAATCATGGAAAAGGCTACGATCAGAATTAGAAGGGCAGTGCGAATTTGATGATTGCGAGTACTTCGTGGTTCCAATCTCACCTGTTTCACTCCTTTTGAATTGCCCATTGTACGCCAGCGTTGAAGCGCATTACATCAGTAATGAACTTGCAGCGGAATTCGACGTAGACCTCGCGCGGGTCGTTGTAATGAAATCCGCCGAAAGTGAGGCTGTTGTCAATCAGAAGGTGACGGTTGGCGGGTCGTGGACAATACCCGCACACCGCCAAAAATCGTGGCGCGCGGAGGCTGCCCCAAGACGAGCAGCACCGCGACGAGCAGAAACACACAAGCCTTCCGCATGGACTTCTCCGTTCCGATTTGATTTCTGGATTGCGCTGAAGAACGGTCAGGCATTGGGGGGTTCGAATGGCACGGACACAAGCCCGGGGAGTGACAGCTGAGATTGCGTATGCATGGGCTGCCTCAGAGAGCTCGGAGTCGTGATAGCAGCAAAATCCTCCGGTTCGGTGGGCGGGAGTGGAGCTATCAAACCGAAATCAGGGATGTGCTTCGAGGATTTCCCGGTGCAATGGCACACCATCGGTTGATTCCCTTGGTGCGAACCATAGAGCATGCAGCAAATCATGAGGCCAGAAGCGGATTCACAAACCATGCCGCGGGCGATCAACGCCAAAGGAACCGCCAACAAAGCGAAGAGAACGATAGCAGCTTTGACGCGTTGCACGCCCGCGAGCTTTCCATACCGATGTTGCAGACGCGAAGGCGGGCGTGAACGGGCGTCTGCCAAGAAGGTTGTCGAGGGAAGGATGGTCGAAAAAAACCGAATGCAACAGCAGATCCCTCACCCCGTCCTAAAATGCGGCCGGGTTCGGGATGACAGCTTAACGGCAAATTTAGAACAGTGCCCGGTTTTGGGCGGGTTTGCGCGGAGGAAGGCTTCGCGGTAGGCTGGCGAAATCATGCTGCCATTCAAGCTGATCTATGCCGATGGATACGATTTGAACCTTGGCGCGCACGTCTTTCCATCGCAAAAGTTTCGGATGATACGCGACCGTCTGTTGGAGCAAGGGATCGCCGAGCCTGGTGATTTTCTGGTCCCCGAACCGGCGACGGATGAGGATGTGCTGCGGGTCCATTTGCCGGAATACGTTCGGAAGCTCAAGGCGGGAACGCTGAGCGAGGCCGAAATCGCGCAACTCGAAGTGCCGTATTCAAGGGACTTGGTGGAAGCGTGCTGGCTGGCAGCTGGAGGATCGATCCTCGCAGGCCAGTGCGCGCTGAGAGACGGCTGGGCGGCGAATATCGGCGGAGGATTCCACCATGCGTGTCCCGATCATGGCGAGGGATTTTGCGCGATTCACGATGTGGCCGTGGCGATCCGGCGGCTTCAGCACGATGGGGCGGTCCAGCGGGCAATGGTCGTCGATACAGACGTGCACCACGGGAACGGAACGGCAGTGATTTTCGGCGGAGACGAAACGGTCTTCACGCTTTCAATTCATCAGGAGAATAATTATCCATTCTTCAAGCCGCCGTCGACGGTGGATATCGATTTGCCGGACGGCATCGGCGACAGCGATTATCTTGGCATTCTCGAAAAGCATTTGCACAAGGCTTTCCAGGATTTTACGCCGCAGATTTTGTTTTATATCGCGGGCGCCGACCCGTACCGCGAAGATCAATTGGGAGGGCTTGCGCTTACGATGGAGGGGCTGGCACGCAGAGACGCGCTAGTTTTCGAATATGCGCGGCGAAATAGCGTTCCAGTGGCGAGCACGCTAGCGGGCGGTTACGCGCGGCGTGTGGCGGACACCGTGAGCATCCATGCGGCGACGATAGTCGCAGCGCGGGATGCGGCGCGGCAATCGGCCCGGGCGGGAGCGTGAGAGCGGCGTGCCGGGAGCGCGCCCGGGCAAGCCCGGGCGGCAGACAGCGGGAGCAAGCTCCCGCACTCCACATGCCTCGGTCGCTCCAACTGCGCATGTGGTAATACGAGTGCCCGGTAAGCGCGGGCGGGACGCCGAACGAATAACCGAGTATTGGTGGCCTTCGATGGTGGAGCTTTGCCCGTGCAGCATAGCGAATGGCCAACATCGCTCCAAGCATGTTTGCCCCTACCCAGGCAAAAGCAAAATCGAAGAGAGATCCTTCGACTGCGTGTCCCGGCGCTTCGCGCAAAGGCAAAAGCGCGGGGCACTCCACTCAGGATGACGATGCTACAGAGGTGCTATTGGAAGTCGAGTAAGACGTCGACCGCTCCGGACTTGGGATCTTCTTGTAGGAAGCGGCCGACCTTCTCGTAGTGGAAGGGCAGGCCGACGAAGGCTTGCTTGATTCCGGAAGAGATGAATTCGTCGTAGACATCCTTGTCGAAAATGGCGCCCGACTCGATTTTCCAGGCTGCGCGTATGCGGCGCTCGCCTTCAATCGACAAGCCGGTGAGAACCAATTTGCCCATTCGGAACTGAGGGCCCTCGGAGACGGCCACGGTGTAGCTGACGCGCTTTGCGGTGTCGTCGAATTGAACGTGCGGGGTTACGGTGGCGTCCAAATAGCCGCGACGCGCATAGTCGTCGTGCACCGCTTCCCAGATCGGCTCGATTTTCATTTCGTTGGCCGGTTCGCCGGGCTTCAGGGTGACGAGCGCATTTAGCTCCGGCGACAAGATCACCGTGTTTCCGCTCCAAGTAACTCCATTCCACGTAAATGCCGACCCTGGCTCGATGGCAATGGTGACGGCGACGCGGGCGGTTGGGCCGGTTCCCTCAAGGCGAGTGGTGGGCGCGTTGAACTTCACGCGGAGGAAGCCTTCCGCGAGATATGCGGGGCGAACTTGCTCAAACTCGAAGAGTTCGATGGCGGTGCGAGAATAAGCGTGGTCGACGAGATCGGGAAGACGAGCCTGGATTGCGCGGTCGTTTCGCGCGAGAGCATCGCCGAATTCAACGCTGGCGACGTTTAAATTTACACCGTCAACCCGGAATTGCTGAACTTGCTCGGAGCCTCCGGGCGCGGTGACGAGCGAGTGCGTGACGCTGGTATGCACATTGCGGGAGGCAAGCGCGAGCTGGAGCGCGTCGGAAATGTCGTCGAGCAGAGTGCCGTGCTCAGGCGCGGTGCCGTCGAATAGAGGCACGGACGATTTTACGGCGGAGATCAGTTCGGCGTCGGCGAACCAGGGGAAATTATCGAACCAGACCGGGATCGCTGGAGCGTCGGTGACTTGATATTCGACGACCACACCGGCATTCGTATCGCCATAGCGGTAATGGACTCCGGCAAACGGGCCGAGCTGGGCGAGACGATCGGCGCCGCGCTGCAAGTCGTCTTTTGTGACCGTGGCGCCGGGCTTGAGGCCCGTGGCCGGCGCGATTTGATCGGAATGGAATCTGGATGAGCCCGTAACTCTGACGGAGACGACTTTTCCGGAGCCGGCTTCGGCGGACGATTGCGCGCGCGCGGAGGGCGAGAGAAGCAGGCCGATGAGCAGGACCAGCGCCAACCAAATACGGGCGTGGCGAGAGAAACTGACGCGCATAGAAACTATTTTATACGCGCGGAGGGCGAGCGGACAGGCTATTCGACGGTAACGGATTTGGCGAGGTTGCGAGGCTGGTCGACATCGCAACCGCGGCGCACGGCGATGTGGTACGCGAGAAGCTGCAGCGGGACGATTTCGAGAATGGGCGCAATCAGGTCGGGTGCGGTGGGAATTTCAATGATGTGATCGGCCGTCTCGCGCGCAAGCTTATCGCCCTCGGTGACGACGGCGATGACGATACCGTCGCGAGCCTTCACCTCCTGCAAATTGGAGATGGTTTTTTCGTAGCGCGTCATCGACGCAGGATCGGATTCATCGCGGGTGGCGATCATGACGACGGGAAGATTTTCGTCGATCAGAGCATTCGGGCCGTGTTTCATCTCGCCGGCCGGATAGCCCTCGGCGTGAATGTAGGA
>DASYZC010000075.1:0-11091 GCA_035949735.1 Candidatus Acidiferrales bacterium
GTTCCCTCCCAGCCCGCATGCGCGCGAACCCACAGCGCCTCAGCGGCCCACTTTGCGCGGAATCATAACCGCAAAATGCGCGCCCGGTCCAGCCCCGCCCCGGCGCAGGCACTCAATGCGTGCGCGCGTAAGTCGACTGCAAAAATTGTGACAGGTAAATTAAGTGAGTGCGGTTGCCTATCGGCGAGCGGCGGCGGGGAAATTTCTCACCAGCCAATCGACAGTCAGTCTGGCGTAGGACTGGGCGAGCGGGCCAGGCGTCAAATAATGGCTCGCGCCCTTCACCCAGATCAAGTCGCGCTGCGGGGCAGCCGTCAGGCTGTCGTAAATCTTTTGAGCGTTCGGCGGCAGGGCAAGCTCGTCTTTATCGCCGTGGATCACCAACGCGGGAACTTTGATCTTCGGCGCGTACTTGATTGAGCTGGGCGCGCTCGGATCGCTCGGCGCTCCGAAGAAGCTGATCAGGGCCTTGGCCGTTCCCATCACTGACACGGCGCCAGGAAACCAGTTGTCATACGCAACTGGCTCGTGTCCCTTGCCTTGCGCAACCAATTCGCGCGCGTGCTCGAGCGTCTCCTCCAGGCGCCGCTTGTCCGCTTCGTTGCTCCGAACTTGAAACTCCAGATAGGGTGAGGGAATCGAAGCTATAAAGCCAACCGCCTTGACCGCGGAATCGTTCCGTTCCGCCACATACTGTGCCATGCGAGGGCCGCCAAGGCTGATGCCCAGAATCGCGATCCGCGCGTAACCCTTCGATTTCGCGTACGCGACGAACGCGGCGATGTCCTTCACCGCGTCGCCATATTCCGCGTAGGCGTTGTTATACGAGGCGCGCAGGTTGCCAAGCAGGAACGCGTAGCCGTTATCCGTCAGCGCGTTCGCAAGAGGAGAATAGTCATGCGCCGGATACAGAGCCGCGCCCGTCGTGCCCCCGGGCACCATGATGACCAGCGAATCGCTGGCCTTCTGCGGCTCCCACAGCAGGCCGTTTAGCACAACTTTATCTTCCGCCTCGACCAGAATCAGATCCAGCCGGCTTTGTGCCCGTGCAATCGGAGTGGTTGCCATGCCGGAAACTATATTCCAGTCATGCTCCTCCGATCAAGCAGGTGCCTAGCTCGGATGCCTCTCGTCTTCATTTGTTTCCGGACGTCTTCCGCACCCGGCCCCTATAGCGCTTGGGGTGGCGCAGGCACTCTTGTCTGCGCTCGTAAGTCGAACTCAACGGCTTGCCCACCGAACTTGTCGAGACCAGTCGACACGCATCCGGCCCTTATGGCGGTTGTTTTAACCTCGCTGGGAAACTCACGACTGAGCGCTACATGTAAAGCGAACTTCGTCACGAATCGTGCCACAAGAAATAATCCACTTACGATTGTTAAGACGCCAACAGGGTATATCGACCCAAGGCGGCCTTTACTCAATAGTCGACAGACGAGCTATAATGCAGCCTCATGAGCCCCGGGGAGAGCGTAATCGCGAGAAGATCCGGGGTCACCTTTGAATACGAGGGATTGATGACATGAGAAGACAATATCGCTCGTTCCTTTTTGCGTTGCTCGTTCCGGCATTCTTCCTCGTCAGCGCATTCGACGTCGTTGCGGCGGCTCAGGAACAAGGATCGCAGGCGGTCAAGCAGGAGCTCTGGTCCAATCCTGCCACCTGGCCAGACCGGAAGGTGCCCCGCGCAGGGGACACGGTCACCATTGAAAGAGGCAAGGATGTGCTCCTCGACGTCAGTCCGCCGTCGCTGGGCGGCTTGCAAATCAAAGGCAAACTCAGCTTCTCGGACAAAGCCGACATCGAGCTGACCACCGAGTCGATCATCGTGCACGGGGAACTGGAAATCGGCACCGAAGCCAAACCCCACACGCGCAAGGCGACCATCACCCTCACCGACAATGTCCCTGGTAACGACCGCGGGATCATGATCGCGGGCGGAACCCTGAACCTGCATGGCGACCGGACGAATTCCTGGACCAAACTCGCTGGAACAGCCAAGGCCGGTAGCGCAAGGATCGAAGTATTGAATGCCAGTAGCTGGCGAAAAGGGGACGTGATCGTCCTTGCGTCGACCGACTTCGATTCTACGCAGACGGAGAAGCGAACCATCGCCGCCATTGCACGGAACGTGATCACGCTTGATCAGCCCCTAAAGTACATGCATTTCGGCAAAATCACGTTCGGCGTCGATGAGCGTGGTGAAGTCGGCTTGCTGACACGAAATATTCTTATCCAGGCTTCGGACGACGCAGAACGCTCCTACTTCGGCGGGCATATCATGGCCATGGCCGGGTCTAAAATGTATGTCTCCGGCGTCGAATTGAATCGCATGGGTCAGAACATGCATCTGGCCCGGTATCCGATCCACTGGCATCTGGTCGGCGACGGCAACGGGCAGTACATCGAAAATTCAGCGATTCACGACACCTACAGCCGCTGCGTGACGGTGCATGGCACCAATAACGTGCGAGTCGAAAACAACGTCACCTACAACACCGTCGGTCACTGCTTCTTCCTGGAAGACGGCGTCGAAACGGGCAACCAGTTCATCCACAACCTCGGAATGATGACCAAGTGTCATCCTGACGGCAAACCCTGTGTTCCGACAAACCTCGGTCCGTTCGGATCGGAGGGCGGCAAGAACTTCGATGTGGACGGTCAGAACGCCAAGGATATCCTGATCCCTTCCGACAACACAGCGTCGACTTTCTGGATCACCAATCCGGACAATATTTACCGGGACAACGTGGCCGCGGGGTCCGAGGCGACCGGTTTCTGGTTCGCATTGCCGCAGCATCCGACGGGCGCGTTCGCAGGCACGGATGTCAGCAAGACAACCTGGCCACGTCGAATGCGGGTGCGGGAGTTCAAGGGCAACACCGCCCATTCCAACTTTGACGGTTTCATGTTCGACCGCGGCCCTCAGCCCGATGGCCATTTCAGGACCGGCGGCCATATCGCCCAGGCCAATCCGGCTGACGCGAACAGCCCCATCGTGGAGACGGTCATCGAGGATTTCACCTCGTACAAGAATCGGAATACCGGCATGTGGAGCCGCGGTGAGATGGACCTGTACAAGAACTTGAAGCTGGCCGACAACGCCATCGACTACACGCATGCGTCCGGCAACTTCGGTCGTTCCGCCTTCACATCACGGGTGGTCGACTCGCTGTTCGTGGGCGAAACCGAGAACATCGGCAACCCCAGGACGCCGGCGGAAATAGCTTACGGCCGCAGCTTGCCGGAGCCCGCACTCCCGGACTTCCCCATCCGCGGGTACGAGTTCTACGATTACCGTCATGAACTGGACAATGACACCTTCGTGAATTTCCAGGACAACGCCACCCGCAAGACGGGTGCGATCTCTTACCTGCTGTATACCAGCTTCGGAATGAGCTCCAACAACACCGTACAGCGCGCGAAATTTATCAACGCCAAGCCGGTGTATTTCCCACCGATGGAGCATAAGTGGAGCAACGATGACTACGGCAATGGGAGCTACAAGACCGCGGTTTTCCACGACGCGGACGGCTCGGTCAGCGGCGTCCCGGACTCCTACATTCTCATCAATGACGAAAATGACGGAATCGCCATAGACGACTCCTGTGAGATCAAGCCGACCTGGAATGCCGCTGTGTGCAAGGGCGATGTCGGACGCCTGGGTGTTGGCGGCCCCGACGGCGGCGCCCGAATCCCAGGTTTCGCTGGTTTCGGCGGCGCCCCCGGCGCAGGTCCTGCCAGAACCGCACCCGCCGGTCCCAGCGCAGCCGCCTATCCTGGCCTGGCGGCAGGTCGTGGCGGTCCCGGGGGACCTCCTCAGCCGCCAGTCATTCTCAGCCGCAATGGCAAGGAGGTCACCCTAACCGGTGAAACCAACATACGCGCCGGAACCGAGATCAAGGTGACCACCGAAAGGCCGTCCCTGGCACTGCGCCTCAGCGAACTGGATAGCGGCTCGTGGGTGATCTTCGAGCTGCCGGGATTCGCCACTGCAGCCTCGGGTACGCCGCAGGACAGCCTGGATGCGCTGCGCAAGGCCAGCGTCACCTCGTACTACAAGGGCAAGGACTCGCTTTGGGTCAAGGTTGTCTCCAACGGTGAAGGCGCCCGCATTAGCGGCCCTGGCGCCGGAGGAACCAGCGTCCAGGTCGGCCGGTAAGCCGGATCCTGTCGTATGAGCAAGAGCCCCCGGCACAGGCCGGGGGCTTCCCCAACGCTGAGAACCGGCGCCTCGACACGCACGCACGATAGTCGTTTGGCCATGGACGATAGCTAACAGCAAAAAATGCCGATTTTAGAACTTGTGATACCAAAATCTTGTCGTTGCTTCGCGCAGATTTCGGGCGCCGTCACGTTTTAGGAGTTCGCGTGTTTCTGCGGTGGAAAGTGCCCGATTAACGGTGCCAGCTCAGACGGTCGACGCAACACCATCTTAAACAGGTCATAGGACTACACTTCCCCTAGAGAACCGATCTCTCCGGCCATCCTCAATCAGAGCTAGGCTGGGCTGTGTTCCATTTGAATCAACGCTCGCGAACGACTCTAGCTCCTTGGGACTCGTGCAAGTAGACTTCGAGCTGGTGTTGCATCGACCCATTGAGACCGCCGGCGTAACCGGAAACTTTCCACTCCTATTGCATCGAATTTCTCAGCTAAATTCACAAATGCGCCGTTGCTATTTTCATTAAATTTCACGGAACTCGCGTATTTCTCACCGCATTTGTGCAAGCTGATCCTAATTTTCCCGAGTTTCTTCCAGAAATTTATCTGTGACGCGCCCTCGTAAATCCTTGCTGATATAGTAGATAGCAAATCAAGTTGCCACGCAGAATAAGACGCAAATTCTTTACGCGCAGCCTCAAAAAGCGCAACGCAATGCAAAATGTGACATGGCTGTTTTGCAGTGCGCCTCCCCAGCGCATTCGTTGTAGCTCCGCCCGCTCAGGGGGGTGGTCCCTTTTTCCCGTGCCTATCCGCTATCCCGTCAAAAGGCTGGATGGGGGGTAAGGGAGCTTCGCCAAAAGAAAGTATTCTCGTCATTTTCAGATACGCATGCCCCTTCGCTCGGCGGCTCGCGTCGTTGACTCGCCTCCTGCGACCAACTAAGATGTGCCATTCATGGCGGGATCTGCATCTCTGATTGGACAAACTCTCTCGCATTACCACATCCTCAAACAGGTTGGGGCCGGTGGAATGGGGATAGTGTACGAGGCCGAGGATTCACGGCTCGGCCGTCGCGTGGCACTGAAATTTCTGCCTCCGGAGATGGCCGAGGACAGCCAATCGCTGGAGCGCTTTCAGCGCGAGGCGCGCGCGGCTTCCTCCCTCAATCACCCCAACATCTGCACGATTCACGCGATCGAGCAGCACGAGCTTCGGTACTTCATCGTCATGGAATTGCTGGAGGGGCAAACCCTGGCGCAGAAGATGACCAAACAGCCAATGGAGATAGACAAGCTGCTTCCGCTCTCCATTCAGATTGCCGACGCTCTGGAATCGGCCCATGCCAAGGGCATCGTTCACAGGGACATCAAGCCGGCCAATCTTTTTCTTACGGACCACGGCGACGTGAAGATATTGGACTTCGGTCTGGCTAAGATAACAGCGAATGAAATCGCGCAGAGCACCTCGGAGGGGCAGCGGGCAACCATGGCTGGCGGCCACGAACTTACGATCCCGGGGTCGGCCGTCGGCACCGTCTCCTACATGTCGCCCGAGCAGGCGCGCGGCCAACACGTTGACACTCGCACCGACCTTTTTTCTACCGGAACCGTTCTCTATCAGCTGGCCACGGGAACGCTCCCCTTTCAGGGAGACACCTCAGCGGTGATCTTCGAGGCCATCCTGAACCGCGATCCCAAGCCGGCCGGAGAGGTGAATCCTTCGCTACCTCCGGATTTTGTGCGCATCCTGGAGAAGGCGCTCGAGAAGGACCGCAATCTGCGCTTCCAGACGGCCACCGACTTGAAAACGGACCTCAGCCGCCTGAAGCGCGATCTCGAATCACACAAACGACGCGCGAAAGAAAAGACCGATTCGGACCCCGGCACGCAAAAGAAGATGGGTAAGTCCGTGGCCGTGCTCTATTTTGAAAATCTGAGCGGCGCCAAGGAAGACGAATATCTCCGCGACGGGATTACCGAGGACATCATCACCGAACTCTCAAAGATCCGGGACCTGAACACGTTTTCGCGTCCCACCGTTCTGGCCTTCCGGGATAAGGCGGTTACTCCGGCGCAGATCGGCCAGCAGCTCGGCGCGGCCTATGTCCTCACCGGCACATTGCGCCGTTCCGGCGCCCGCGTGCGCATCAGCGCTCAGCTCGTGGACACGAGCACCGATTTTCCACTCTGGTCGGAACGCTTCGACCGCGAGATGAAAGACGTTTTCGAGGTGCAGGACGAAATGGCCCGCAAGATTGCCGAGGCCCTGCGCGTGACGCTTTCACCGCAGGAACTGGAGGCGCTGGCCGATAAGCCCACGGACAATCCGCAGGCCTACGACCAATATCTGCGGGGCAAACGTTACGCGCGGCGGCAAACCCGCCAGGACGTGGAGTTCGCTCTCCAGATGTTCGAAAACGCGGTCTCCCTGGACCCAAGCTTTGCCCTGGCCTATGCCGCCAGCGCCAACGCCTGTGCCATGTACTATTCCATCTTCACCCGAGATGAGGTTTGGATCGAACGCGCGAGAGAAGCTTCGGGCAGAGCGGTCGCCCTGCGTTGGGACCTGCCCGAAACACACGTCAGCCAGGCTTGGGTCCTTTACGCCGCCGGACTCCACGACGAAGCGGTGCGCATGGTCAAAAAGGCGATTGAACGCAGACGTGACTGCGACGGCGCTTATTACCTACTGGGGCGTGCCCTGTTCGCCGCGACACGCTACCAAGAAGTTCTGGATGTTGCGGAGTCCGCCATCGAAGCGAGCGGCGAAGACTACAATGTCTATGTGCCGATCATTAATTCTCTCGGCGCGATGGGAAAAGACGAGGCCCGGCGAAACATGTCCCACAGGATCGTCGTGGTGCTCGAAAAGCACTTGAAAGAGGTGCCCGAAGATGCGCGGGCTCGCGTTCTGCTGGGCGGCAACTACGCGGAGCTGGGACGGCAGGAAGACGCTTTGCGCGAACTCAATCTGGCGGTCACCCTGCGCGCCAACGAAGCCTCGATTCTCTATAATGCGGCTTGCGTGTACTGCATTCTGAAAAGAAAACCTGAAGCCCTGGACGCATTGCGTAAGGCCTGGGAAGCTGGCTCTAAGGATTCGATTTGGGCGCGCCGCGACCCGGATCTCAGCATGCTGCACGGAGACCCGGAGTTCGAGCGCCTCTACCCGGAGAAGCCTGCATCAAAGCCCGCGACGAATTCCCCTTAGTTGAGGCTTTGGAAAGCCGCGTCAGAATTTGATTTCTGGCTTGCCTTACGATACGGTCTGATTGTACAAATCCCGTTTTCCAAATCGGCCCACAGCCTGCGGAACGACTTCGCGAGACGGTTTGAGTTTCATCGGTGGAGGTTTAACTCAGGATGTCTGATTCTGTAGCGGAAAAGGTGATCGCCACGCTGGCCTCCGTGAAGCGTGTTCCCGCCGAGAACATCAAGCTCGAAACCAACCTGCAGGAAATGGGCATCGATTCGCTGGACGTTTTCACCCTTCTCTTCGAACTCGAAAACGCCTTCAAGATTTCGATTCCGGATGACGACGTCCGTTCCATCAAGACCGTGAACGATGTGGTCGAAGGCATCAAGAAGATTCTCGCTGCTGCTCCCCCGCCTGACACTTCGCTGGGTTCAACCAGCCCGGCGAGCTAACGCATGGCTTCACGCCGAGTCGCCATCACCGGCCTTGGAATTGTCTCGCCGCTGGGACTCGATCTCCCTGAAACGTGGGCTGGCCTGCGCGAGGGGCGCTCCGCCATCGGTCCGATACAATCCGTCGACGGCTCGCGCGTAGGGCTCAAAATTCAAAACGGCGCGCAAGTCCACGGCTTTGATCCTCTAAAGCACTTCCAGGGTGGCAAAGATGCCCAGCTCGACCGCTTTGCGCAATTCTCCGTGGTCGCGGCGCGCGAAGCCGTGCGCGACTCAGGCATCGAGCTGACGCCGGGGTTGCGCGAGCAGTCCGCGATCATTTGCGGCTCGGCTGTCGGCGGACAAGCAGCGATTGAAGCGGGCTTTGAGGATCTTTGGGTCCAGAGCCGCGGCCGCGTGCACCCGCTCACGATTCCCAAAACCATGGCCAATGCCGGGGCGAGCCACATTTCGATGGACCTCGGCTTGAGCGGCCCGGTGTACACGATCTCGACAGCTTGCTCGTCTGCAAACCACGCCATCGGTCAAGCCTTCCGATTGGTGCGCGACGGCCAGGCGGAATTTTCCATCACGGGCGGCGCTGAGGCGATTTTTACGGTCGGCATGCTGAAGGCGTGGGAAGCGATGCGCGTTATTTCGCCGGACACCTGCCGCCCCTTCAGCAAGGACCGCCGCGGCATGATCTTGGGTGAAGGCGGCGCGATGATGACCCTCGAGCCGTTCGATGCAGCGAAGGCGCGCGGCGCGAAAATCTACGCCGAAATCTGCGGCTTGGGCATGACATCCGATGCTCATCATCTGACGCAGCCTACGGTTGACGGCCCAGCGCGAGCCATGCGAGCCGCTCTGCGCGAGGCAAGCCTCGCGCCAGAAACTGTGGGATACATCAACGCACATGGCACAGGGACGCTCGGAAATGATCCGGTGGAATCGCGGGCCATCCGCGAGGTTTTCGGCGCGCACGCGGACAACCTTGGCGTCAGCTCCACCAAGTCAATGCACGGCCACGCTCTCGGCGCGGCGGGCGCTCTCGAGGCGGTTGCCACCGTCCTCGCTCTCTATCACGGCGTTCTGCCGCCTACGGCAAACTATCTCGGCCGCGATCCCGAATGCGACCTCGATTACATTCCAAATCAGGCGCGAGTTGCGCGGGTGGAAGCCGCTCTCTCGAACTCCTTCGCCTTCGGCGGGTTGAATGCCGTGATCGCCTTCCGCGCCGTGCCGCGCTGACCCTCGCTCTGGTTGAATCCTCTCACGTTTACTTTCCACCGGAGAAGCAGGGCTAACCCGACCAGCGCCGCAAGCTGGATTCGCCTTGGTTTCAGGAGACTGCTCTGCAGTCGTGTTATTTATCCCGGAGGATTTCGGCGTTGGCGCTGGGGGAAAGGATGCGAACGAGGCGCTGCCCGTCGAGAAAGAGATCGACTTCTAGGTCTGGACTCTTCACCGCGAGTTCTTCGAGCTTCTTCCCGCTGGCGTCGTGGGTCCCGGCTGACTCAACCGTAACGCTGCCGGGCGTCAATTCCTGCGGCACGAGCACGGTGAACGTCTGCGTGCCCTTCCGATTCCAATCGTAGAGTCTCGCGAGCAGAGCATACTGGTAGTACAAGTTGTTGTCGAGGATCACCACTTGCGGCGAACTGAACGTAAACTGCTGCGTGTAAGGTTTCCTGCCCTCGATGTGAAGGTCGATCGTCGCCGTGGAGCCTTCGAAGCCGATCGTGGCTGAAGCTTTCTTTTCACCTTGAGTGGACCACTCATAATGCGCGGGCGTGCCATCGGCGTGCAGTTCCAGAGTGCCAGCGACACGTGACGTTCCTCCAGCACCCTGTATTTCCGACGTGTCGTGAGCCACCCAATCGCCCCCGCGCGAACTGATCTCGAATTCTTCCTTGCCCACCTGCTGCCCATTCACAAGAATCCGAAACGTTCCCTTATCCTGCGCAAAAAGCCCTCCCGGCTTGGGACTCTCCGGGAAAGCGGGAATGCTCGCAACTTTCGGCGTCCCTGCGCCCGCGCCTGCGGCAAGAATTGAGGCGACAAGAACGATAACGAACGGCATTCGCTCTCGTCTCATACGGTCACCTCAGGGAAAATTCCTAGCGCCAGTATCTGCGCCACAACGCGCGGCGGCTCCGCGTCGCTCTCCACTCGGTAGTCCGCGAGTTCATAAGTTGGCAGACGCTCGCTGTAGAGCCGGCGGAAACTTCCTTCGTCGCGAAACAACGGGCGGTCGGTAATCTGCGCGCAGCGTTTCAAAAGTTCCTCAATCGGGCAGCGAAGCCAGATGAGCGCAGCGCCGTGTTCCCGGAGCAGCGCTAGATTCTGCGCCTGGGTGATCGTTCCGCCACCCAGCGAAAGGATGCGCGGTTTTCGCGTCTGCGCGTACTCTGCAACAATGCGGGCAAGTTGCTCGCTTTCGAGTCTGCGGAATTCGGCTTCGCCCGCTCGAGCAAAAATCTCGGAAATCGTGAGGCCGGCAGCATGGCTAATGCATCGATCGAGGTCCGTGTGCATCCATCCAAGCTGGCTGGCCAGCAGGCGCGCGGCGGTGGATTTACCGCTACCCATGAATCCAGTCAGACAGACCAGCCTTCGCGGGCGAATCTCGTTGCTCATCGTTTGGAGAATCTTTGTTGCCCGACGGCGAAATCACCGCTTGAGGATGTTGATTGTACCATCGAAAGAGCTGAGCTCGACCATGGCGCGCCCGGAGTTGTAAGACCCGAAGAGTCCATTGCCGAAGCGGGGAATAAATCGGTGATGGGAAGGTGGGACCAGCTTGGCCTCGTTGTTGACCTTCCCCTTCAAGGAGGTCGCACTCAGGTCAAACGAGTCCTCGGGTGAAAAGCGCACTTCGATCACGCCGTTGTAGTTTTTCAGGCGATAGGTGGAATTGGGCAGGAATTGCCCGGTGAAGAGAATATTCCCCTCGGAAGTTTGCGCCCGAACGTACATGCTGCGCAGGTCGATCAGCCGGAAGCTACCAGTGATCGAGGAAACTTCCAGCCGCCCAGCGCACCGGGCGCACTGGAACGAGCCGCCCACCGTCTTCACGGTGAGATAGCCGGCAACGTCGGCCATATCCACATCCGCGGCGATGGTTTCGACGTTCATGTCTCCCAGAACGTTCGACACGTTCACGCCGCCCGAATCGTCATGAATCTGCAGTTCGGCGTCTTCTGGAACGCTGATTTCATAATCGGCGCGCGTTGATTCGGGAGATGCTGATTCCGAGACTTGTCGCGTGAGGATGTCAACGCGATTGCCGATTTGC
>DASYZC010000076.1:0-5678 GCA_035949735.1 Candidatus Acidiferrales bacterium
TCGCTCTTCGCAGGGGCGGGGTTCACCCCGCCCAATGCTTCGCTCATAACGCTGTCATTCCGAGGAGCCATGCGACGAGGAATCTGCTTTGTCGGGTACCCCATACTCGATTTGTGAAGTTCCGCGGCCTTTCGCTTTTCGTAGGGGCGGGGTTCAACCCGCCCAATGCTTCGCTCATAACGCTGTCATTCCGAGGAGCCATGCGACGAGGAATCTGCTTTGCTGGGTGCCCCATGCTCGTTTTGTGAGCGTGGGGGGTTCTAGCAACTTGCCAACCTGTGATTTATAAGTTACACTGGAAATCGTGATCGAGGTCCGCCATTACATCACACGTGCCGGAAAAGACGTTTTTGATGATTGGCTTTCGCAGCTCCCTGACGCCCGTACACAGGCCAAGATCGCGACGCGAATCAACCGGCTCGCGGCCGGGAATTTTGGCGATTGCAAGCCGCTGCGTCAGGGCCTCTGCGAGTTGCGAATCGATTGGGGACCCGGCTACCGGGTGTATTACGTGACGCTCGGCAGGATTGTGTATTGCTCCTCTGCGGCGGCGACAAACGAAAACAATCCTCGGATATTGACCGGGCGTTAGGGTACCTCAAGGACTACAAAGAAAGGACCGGAACCCAATGAAGCGTAAAACGAGTGCCTCGCACGACGAAGCTGTGGTTCGCCGCCTTCGCAAAGACCCGGAATTTGCCGCCGAGTATCTCAAAGCGGCGTTGGAAGATGAGGACGAACCTCGCGTCCTACTCATCGCTTTGCGTCACCTCGTTCAGGCGCAAGGCATTGCCAAAGTGGCTAAAGCCGCGGGCGTCGAGCGCGAGAGTCTTTATCGCGCTTTGTCCGCTCACGGAAACCCTCGCTTGTCGACGCTGGTCGCCGTCACCAAAGCCATCGGCTTGAAACTCACCGTCGAAGCCGCTTAACAGACGCCGCGAGCCGCAGCGATAGATGTGGCGGCTGTGGAAAGCAGAGGCGGTTCGCGGTCGCGGCGCTGAGGTGGTTGACGAATTGGGGCGGCAGGGCATAAGTTAGCTCTCCGGAGGGGTGGCGGCCGAGTGGCTTAAGGCACCTGCCTGATAAGCAGGTATTCGGGCTAAGTCCCGAATCGGGGGTTCGAATCCCCCTCCCTAGAGTTTCGAATCGGCTTCGCACAGCCTAGCGCTCAGTTTACTCGGTCTTGGGCATCGCTGCGGCTGCGGCTCGAGTAGCGAACGCCATGATTTGCCGACAGAGGTTCTCGAGCGAAGGCGACTTCTTTCCGGCCTGCCACGCGGCCGAAAGCACCAAACCTATAAAGATCGGGTTTTTACCGTGGTTGCTGTGGATGCCTTTTTTCTGGGTCACCGCATTTGCAAATTGCTCCCAGTCCGCCCCGATTTCCCGTTGCACCACATCGCCAATCTCGGTCGGCCATACACAGAGGTTGGCAGAAAAGAGCGTGTTTTCCGGAAAGGCCTCGGGGTCAGCGATTCCACACAAGCGCATGATTGCGAGGTTATCTCGCTCGTCAGCCCGACCTCGGGTTTTCTTGCTGTCTGCGTCTATGACAGCGAATGCTGGAATTCCCAACTGGTTAGCTATCGCAATCGGGCGAATCATGGCGTTCTTGCCGCATGTCGGGATCACATGGCAGCCTAACCCATGCAATGACTCCCGCAGCTCCAGCAGCGTTATGTATGTCTGCAAGTAGCCGATGTCTTCTATTCCTTCGACGAAAACCAGCGCTGGAGCGAAGAACATTTCCCCAACCCGTTCCTGGAGGGCTTCCTCAACCTTAAGTTCCAAACCAGTGGCCGGGATTGGGTTCTCACCCAATGCAGCAGCAATCGCCTGCGAGACCTCAGTCAGGTTCAAACCTCGAACAGACGACTCCTGCCTTCCGTGGTCGTAGCGGACACATCGCACGTCGTCAAAAGTCAGGCCGCGGACGAAAAAAGGTGAGTGAGTGGACAATACAATTTGCGCGTTCCTCCCAGCAAGGACGTGAAGGGCGTCTGCCAAATGACGCGCCTGCGGAGGATGCTGGTGCAACTCGGGCTCTTCGCAGCCGAGGATGAGCCGCGGATTCCCTGTATCCGGGCAGCCAGCCAGTTCTTGGAGAAGAGCGAGAAGGTATGACCGTTGGAATCCATGTCCGAACCGGGACAAATCTCCTTCGAATGTCCCCTCCTTGCCTAACGCACAGGCGAGAGGCCCGTCGATTTTGACGTGGCTTGAAGTGTCGTCCTCCCATTGCACTCTAAGACTAGCGTTGGGGTGCGCCCACTTTGTTAGTTTGTCCGTGAGGGATACAGAAAGCGCCTGCAGGACATCCCGACCTTCTTCTAGGATGTTCTTGTACTTTTCTTTGGTCTCAAGTCTTATCTGCTCCAACACATCCTCAAATGAGATTTTTGAGCGGACCGTTCTTTCTAAGAGAAGCCGGAAGGCGTTTTTCTTGTTTTCAGCATTTTCGGTTGACGCATCTTTTACCGCAGGAATGAAAACCCACTGGATGTACTTTTGAAGGAGCGAGCCTCCCGTGAAGCCATAGAAGCGATCTTCACTTCGCAACAACTCGAGTTCGTCTGGATGGTCCCCTTCATAGGCCACAAGAGCTTCCGCCATTTGCGCTTTCGACTTCGGCGCTGGCAGGCCAACACGTGAGGCACACAGCCCATTGTATATTTCCTTCAGTTCAGTCGCGTTGACCCGACGTTTCTCGGCTTCAAAGTATGCGCGGAATGCCTTGATGCCAAGGCGCTCGCCGTACTGAACAACTTCGGCCCGCTCCCCATTCCAATGGGCGACCGCTGAAACGACCAACTTATCGTGCCGATAATAGTGTTGAAGATCTCTCTGCGCTTCTTCGTCGAGATCCTCAAATGTGATCGTGATGACAACTTCCCTTGTTGTATCTTTGTTGTGAAAATCTTCCTTCCCGAGCGTCTGAAGGTCTGTGACCGTGTCTGCCGTATCTCGAAAAAATATCCTTAAGGCGGTCAGAACCGTTGACTTGCCGGCTCCATTTGGCCCAACTAGAGAAACGTAGTTCCCGAATCGAATTGTCTCCTTCTTGAAAGTCCTAAGGTTCTCGATTGTGACCTCGGAAATCCGCACTGTTCAACCACCTCCAAGCGCCATGCTGGTACACGCACATATATATCATCGTTACGTTATCTCTGCCGCACTAAATCAGATGTGCTTGCGTTCCCCGTGTTGACAATCTTCCTATCGCGTCGCCTCATCGACGCGAATTTTCGTTTTCGCGAACCGCTAACTGCTCGTCACAGCGCCTCCCCTTTCCACAGCCGCCACGTCTATCGCTGCGACGCGCATCGTGCTAGCGTCGTGGAGAGCGAAAACTCGATGACGCGAGCGATGGCCCGAGCGATGGCCCAAACTACGACCCGAACGATGACGCGAGCGGCGGCACGAGTCAGGTACAACGCCCCAGAAGCCAGCCAAGAACCGTCAAGACTGCCCGAGAACGCCAGAGACATGAAATCCGCAGAACGTCAAACAGACGCGAAAGGCCGCAGAACCTCAAACGGCGAGGCTCTGCGCTACGGACACGAGCCAATTTCTAATCGCCAGTGTCCGGAATTAGACACCGACTTAACTTGCACAAAACAAACAGCCGATCACGTTTCTAATCGCCAATTTTTCGCGTTTTTAAAATTGCCGGACACTTCGAGCGCAGGACGGTCCGCACCACTCCAAAAGAAAAGCCCCACGCTCACAAATCGAGCATGGGGCACCCAAGCAATCGCCGCCGCAAGAAATTCTCGACGGGCAACCCGCGCAGAACGCGAGTGACACCATCGGGCGGAAAAGATATTCTTGCGCGTGTCTTTGGGTGAGGCTGGATTCCTCTTCTTTGCTGCTCTGGTCGCGGGTGCGCTGAATTCCGTCGCGGGCGGAGGCAGCTTCATTTCGTTTCCGGCGCTGCTGTTCGTGCGAATTGCGCCCATCTCCGCGAATGCAACCAACACGGCGGCTATGTGGCCCGGAACGATCGCGAGCACAGTAGCCTATTGGCGCGAGATGAAAACGCCCGACGCGCGGCGATTGTTGCCGCCGCTGCTGCTGACGGGTCTGGTCGGGGGTATGATTGGCGCGCACATTCTGCTGCGCACGCCGGAAGCCACGTTCATGCGGCTGGTCCCGTGGCTGCTGCTTGGCGCGACGCTTCTATTTGCGGCGAGTGGGCGAATCACGAAATGGGTTCGCGGACGAAGCGGCCACGTAAACGGCAGACGACTCCTATTCGTTGTTGGCTTGCTGCTGGAATTGGTGATCGCCGTGTACATCGGATATTTCGGCGCGGGAGCGGGGATCCTGGTGCTCGCGATGCTGGCGCTATTGGGCGTCGAGAATATTCACGCCATGAATGGAATGAAGACGCTGATTGTGAGCGCGGTGAACGGCGTGGCGTTGATTCTGTTTATTTCCGCAAAGGTGATTGTGTGGCCGCAAGCGTTCGTGATGCTGATTGGCGCGGCGCTGGGCGGATACGCTGGAGCGTATTACGCGCAGAAAATCAATCCGCAGAACATACGCAGGCTCGTGATCGTCGTGGGATTCGGCATGGCGGCATATTTTTTCGTATGGAAATGAAATCAGGATTTGGCGTCTTCGAGAGCTTTGCGAAACTTGACAGTGTCGACTTGATGGCGCGCCACTTCGCGCGGTCCCATGAAAACGACGGGCACGTCGTTGGTGTAGAGTTCGCGCAATTCTTTGTCTTCGTCGATATTCACTTCGTGAAGCGTGGCGCCGAACTCGCGGAGGATGGGAAGAATGGCCGTACGCGCCTCGTCGCACAGGCGGCATTTCGGGCGCGAGTAAAGCGTAACGTCACGCGGCTTGGCGACGGCGAGGCGTCCCTGTTCGCTGCGCCGGTAAACGTCTCCGCCGCCCGCGAGATCGAGCGCGCCGGAGCGAATCAGCAGCTCGACGGCGCCGGGAATATTGTCGCGGCGCGCGGGATCGCTACCGCCCGCGATTTCCATCAGCGCATGAAGGTCGAGTGTGTCGCGGCCCAACTCGTCGAATACTTCCAGAATGCAGCGAGAAATTTCGTCCATAAGGAAAACTCAAATTACGGCTTGATGGTGTAGCCCTTTTGGAATGGTCCCATGGCCGGGAAAAAAGCGCGAGAGCGGAAAAGCTCCGCGATCTGGCGAATGTGGCCCAGATCGTGAAAGGCCCATTCGTTCATCAATTGCGCGACGCTGATCACGCCGAACGCGGCGTGCTGACCCTTGCGCGCAAGAACGCTTTCGGGCAAATAGCGCAGCCACGAAAGACTGCGGTCGCGTTCATGGCAAAATACTTTCAAATGCTCGCGCGCCTTGCCGCTCGAATAGCGTCCCGCTTGATATTGCGCGTTCTGATCGTAGGCGGCGAGTTGCGGCATGTCCGATTGGGCCATGCGTTCGATGCGTTCGCGGAAGCCGGCCACTTCGACATCGGCCAAATGCGCGAGTATTTCGCTGATCGACCAGCGCTCCATGGAAGGTTTCCAGTGCAACTGATCTTCACTGGCCAGCGAAACCAGCTTCTCGATGATAATGGGTGTCTGCTCGAGCACGGCGACTCCCGGCAGAGCTGCGGGCTCCAGGGCGGCTTTCATCAATACCTCCAACTTGCCTCGCGCGAATTTGGCGACGATTCCTTTATACCGCAAT
>DASYZC010000077.1:0-6400 GCA_035949735.1 Candidatus Acidiferrales bacterium
TCGCCAAGTCCGTACCCTTTGATCGTGCGCGCCAGGATGACGGTCGGGGAACCCTTGTGTTCGACCGCGGCTTTATACGCGGCGTAAACTTTCTTTGGATCGTGTCCGCCTTGGCGCAGCGTGCGAAGCTGCTCGTCCGAAAGGTTCTCGACCATTTGGAGCAGCCGCGGGTCGGAGCCAAAAACGTGCTGGCGGATGTAGGCTCCCGACTCGACAATGATCTTTTGATATTCGCCGTCGACCATTTCGCCCAATCGCTTGGCGAGCAATCCGTCAACATCCTGCTCGAATAGCGGATCCCAGTCGGAGCCCCAAATCACTTTGATCACATTCCAACCGGCGCCTCGGAATGCCGCTTCCAGCTCTTGAATAATGTTTCCGTTGCCGCGCACGGGTCCGTCGAGGCGCTGCAGGTTGCAATTGATCACAAAAATAAGGTTGTCCAAGTTTTCGCGCGAAGCGAGAGTGATTGCGCCCAGAGCCTCCGGCTCGTCTGTTTCGCCGTCTCCCAAGAACGCCCAAACTTTTGCGTCGGTGACTGGCTTGAGGCCACGATCTTCCAAGTAGCGGTTAAATCGAGCCTGATAGATCGCCATGATCGGACTCAGGCCCATCGAGACGGTGGGAAATTCCCAGAAATCGGGCATCAGCCATGGATGCGGATACGACGAAAGCCCCCCGCCCGGCTTGAGCTCGCGACGGAAATTCTCCAGCTTTTCAGCGGACAGCCGGCCCTCGACGAACGCGCGCGCATAGACGCCCGGCGCGGCGTGTCCCTGGAAATAGACTGTGTCGCCCTCAAAATCCTCGTTGCGCGCGCGGAAAAAGTGATCGAATCCTACTTCGAAGAGAGTTGCGACCGACCCATAGGTGGAGATGTGACCTCCGATATTGTGCTCCACGCGGTTGGCTCGCACCACCATGGCAAGAGCGTTCCAGCGCACCAGGCTCTTGATCTTCCGTTCGATATCCTGGTCGCCGGGAAGGCTGGGCTGCTGGCTTACGTGAATTGTGTTCGCGTAAGGCGTATTCGCCGTAAACGGCACCGTGACCCCGGCGGCGAGCGCTCTATTGCGGATTTCCTGCAAGATTCTGGACGCTAGCCCAGGCTTGCCGCTTTCGACCACTGCATCAAAAGACTCAATCCATTCCCATATCTCTTCGAGCTCATCAACTTCTGACGGATGGGTGATAGGACCGACGACCATTGAAACCTTCCTCAGTTGGATTCCGAAACTACCATTTCACTTCACAACTCCGGATACTCCTAGGATACACCTCTTTTTGCCTGGGAATCCGCGATTGCGATGGGTTGCGAAGAAATGTTATCAGCGTGAAAAGGGAAGTCTGGCTGCCTAGAGACCGCTTGGCATGCTCGCGCTTGCGGAGATGGCGATTCGGCTCGCAGAACTTTCCGCGCTCAATCTCCCTTATCGGTGGCGTAGCCTTTGGATGCCCAGTCCGTGTAGAAGTTCGTGTGCAGTAAGAGAACGCGCAGATGCGAGAAGCCCATGGCGTGCAGGGCTTCGAATGCCGGCCCGAGATTGGGACAGTGCGTGAGCGGGCAGCAGCCGCAGTAAACGACGAGACTCGTCGATTTGGGAATGGTGCTCGCCCATTTCTTCAAATCATCCAAGCCCTGTGGTGTAGAAGCAGGTCCGTGGAAAGACGCTCCGGGAATGTGCCCGCCCTCGTAGAGAAAATGAGGGGCGGCGCAAACCACCGTTGGCTTGCTATTACTGGAGAGTTCCTTGGCGAGCGCCGCAGGCTCGACGGTCTGTTCAGTTGTCCACGGGTCTGGTTTGGGGGACTGGGCTGCTGGACTAGTTGGAACAGGCGGCGATGCCATTGCGTGGCTGGCGGCAGAGCGAGCGCCATAGATAAAGAGACATGTAGCCGCCGCTCCAAGAAACAACGCCACAAGGCGGGAACCAAATGAAGGTTTCATTCTGTGACTCTCTTTTTCAAGGATCATCGGAGTCGATTCTCTCACACATTCGACACGCACTGAACGATTCACGAACGCGATTCCAACGTCCCACTCCATTCGAGTCCTGTTGGCGGCCTGTCCATTTGGCCAGGCGAAGAACGGGCGGCGGTAATCGTCTAAGGACACGCGATCCGATTGCGTGCGCCAAGAAGGCTAACGATCTGTACGCTGTGGTTAACAACCTCACCACTCAGGAGACAACGACCATGCGATCGAAAACGTGGATGGCTGTTTGCGCCACAACTGTTCTTCTACTTGCATGCGGTCCAAGATTCGCACAGGCCCAGGGAAACGGGCACGGACACGACAAAGGCGACGACCAGGGCCGTCACGACGACAATCACGGCCGCCAGCAGTTCGCATACCGAGATCATGACCGCGAAATGCGCAGCTGGTATCACGACCACGAGAATCATCTGCCGCCGGGTCTTGCTAAACGCGATCGGTTGCCTCCTGGACTCGAAAGGCAACTCGTCGTCCGCGGCACGCTTCCGCCCGGGCTCCGCAAACAGATTGAGCCCTGCCCGCCGGAGTTAGTGCGCGTGCTGCCTCCGCCGCCCCAGGATTGTGTGCACGTCGTAATCGGAGGCAATTTGGTGCTGGTCAACCGCCAATCATGGCTCGTCGTGGACGTCTTCCACTTCAACCTTTAGCACAGTTTTCGAGGCGTAAAAGAACCGCCTGCTGGTGGCCGGGCCAATTCACGGTCGGCCCCATGCAGGCCTTTTCATTTTCACACACGTCGACTTTGCAGCGTGAATGCCGGTGTGAACGCCCCGCTTTACGCCATCTCACCTAAATTCGAGCCCCCGTCTGGCACCGGTGCGGCGCTTGTACTATGATTCGCCCACCTTTAATGCTTTCCACCACCACATCGGGAGGTTCCATGTCTGTTTCTTCGGCGCCAAGCGCAACGAGCCCAAATTTTGTAAGCGACATCATGCAACTGGCCACCGGATGTATGTCCACGGCCTGCCTCCATGCTGCCGCGAAACTGAAGATCGCCGATCTTCTCGCCAGCGGACCAAAAACAGCCGCCGAGATGGCCGGAGCTTGCGGCGTGAAGGAAGACGCGCTGTATCGTGTTTTGCGCGCGCTAGCCTCCGTCAAGGTGTTCCGCGAGACCGCAGCGCGGATGTTCGTCAATACGCCCATATCCGAACAGATTCGGAGCGACGTCGCAGGATCTGCCCGCGATACGGTAATTTTTATCGCGAATCCGCTCCACCTGCGCGTTTTCGGTGAGCTTATGCATTCGATCGAATCGGGCGAGACGGCGTTCAAGAAAGTGACGGGCCTCGATGCGTTTGAATTCTTCCGGCAGAACACAGAGGAGAACCGGGAATTCAATGCCGCGATGACGTCGATCACCACGAGCTTCATCGGACCGGCACTTGCGGCCTACGACTTCGGCGGATCGGGCACGCTTGCCGATATCGGCGGCGGCCACGGTTTTTTGCTCACGGCAATCCTGCAAAAACATCCCGGGCTTTGCGGGATCGTCTTCGACTTGCCGCATGTAGTGGACGGCGCGAAGCCGCGGATTGGATCTTTGGGCCTCACATCGCGCTGCGAGATTGCGGCCGGCGATTTCTTCCAGGTTGTTCCGCACGCCGATAGCTACGTGCTCAAATCCATCATCCACGATTGGGACGATACCCGCGCCGTCACCATCCTGAAAAACTGCGCTAGAGCCATGCGCGGGAACGGCGGCAAGGTCATTCTTTTGGAATTTGTGATTGATCCGGGCAACGAGCCGAGCATGGGCAAATGGATCGACTTGGAGATGCTGACAATGGCCGGCGGGCGCGAGCGCACCGAAGCGGAATTTGCTGAACTCTTCGCCAAAGCCGGGCTGAGGCTCACACGAGTGGTTCGCACCGCGTCTCCGCAGTGCGTGATCGAGTCCGTGAAAGCATAGAGGAGCGACAAAATCATGAAGACCAACTATTGGGCGATCCTCGTTTGCGCCATCGCGTATTGGCTATTGGGAGGCCTGTGGTACGACGTTCTTTTCAACAAGCAGTGGATGGCGCTTGAACATATGACCGACGCACAGGCCAGCTCCGCGAATCCCGTGTGGATCTGGCCATTCATCCTCACATTTCTTTTGAACCTTCTGATCGCATTCGTGCTGGCGCAGATTTGCATCTGGCGGAATGCGAATACGGCCGCGCGAGGAGCTGCCATTGGAATCTTGCTGTGGATCGGAATCGTAGGGCCTATCGTCTTCACAACGTACATGTACGAGATGCGGCCCAAGGAGCTTTTCGCGATCAACGAATTCTACCCGCTTGTGGGACTCTGCCTGATGGGAGCGATCCTGGGGGCGTGGAAGAAAAAGACCGTGTAACGCCGGCACGAAAAGCGGCCCGCAATAAATGACGGCGCCGCGCTCCTGGCGGAAAACGGCGCTAGTCCCCACGGCTGTGTTACGAGGTTGGAGTGAGATTGGCCTTCTTTTGCTTGATGGCCTTCACGCGATCCACCAGATTGTCGGCTTCCTGCAGATCGGCGTCGCGAGCTGAAGCCGTTGTCTCCATGTCGGCTTTCTGGCGATAGACCAGGTTCAGATACGCCATGGCGTCGTCGTAGTCCGATTTCAGGCTGATGGCCTTTTGAAGCGTGGTGACCCCATCGTCCACGATCGAGCCGTACTTCTCGGAGAACTGCTTGGCGAGCGCTGGCGGCATCGGATCGGTTTCCTTGATTTGCTTCTTGGCCGTTCGATTGTAGGCCTCGCGCATATCCTTATTGCCACGGTAGGCGAGGGACCAATCGATTACGCCAACCCAGTAATAAGGCTCGGGATCGCCCGGCTGAAGCTGGATATGCTTTTCGTGGTAGGACTTCGATTCATTCATCTTCGCCTCGTCGAAAGGCGAACCCGCCATGTTGAAAAGGATGGAACCGATGCCATCGATGGCCGGCAGATTGTCCGGGTTCTCCTGGAGAATCGCTTTATATGCGTCAATCGCAGACTGGCCGTTGCGCATATTCTCGGGTGATGGAGCGCCAGGAATGTACTGATTGGCATACGCAGCGGCAAGATAAAGCTGCGCATTGGTGAGCGTGGGATCGTATTGCTGCGCTTCCTTGAAATCCTCGATGGCCACGTCAAACTGCGCGTTCTTGTAGGCGTTCACGCCTTTGTTGAGTTTGTCGCGCGCGCGGAGCTTATCGCAGCCGGCTCCGGCGGCCAGTGCGGCCACAACCACGGCCACAGTAAAAAGGACAGAAAACTTACGCTGCATTCCCGCTCTCCTTCGGATGATGGCTACCCTAGCACGAAGTTACCCGCGGGCGTCCAAACCAGCCCCGCAACGCTACTGCCCCGCCTCGATTTTGGCGGTGATGAGGCCCACGTGATCGATGCCCGACCCGCGCATGATATCGATGGCACGCGCGACTTGAGCAAAATCGATATTGTCATCACCCTTTATAAAGGCGATCTTGTCCGCGCGCTCCTTGAAGATGTCGAAGAGGCGCGGTCCGAGTTCGGTCCAGCTGCTCTGATCCTGATTGATCATCACTTTGCCGCCACTCATTACCTGGACCACGATTGTCCGCTGGTCAGGCTCGGTCTGCTTCTGGTTCGGTGGCGGAGGCTGAGGAACTAGAGTCGGCAACCCCGTCGGCGTTCGCGGCGTAATCACCATGAAGATGATGATCAGCACGAGCAGCACGTCGATCAGAGGGACAATGTTGGGCTCGGAAACCGGCCCTGAACCGCTACCGCCAACTGTCATTCCCATGATAGGGCTCCTTAAAAATAGTGCCTGTCTTTACCGCTAATCCGATCCACTTGTTGGCGGAGGAGGCGGTGCCTTGCTCGGTGGAACCTTTTCGGTTAGCAGGCCCAAGTTCTCCACGCCCGCCGCACGTACTTCGTCAACCGCCTTCACCACGTCGCCGTATTTGGCCCTGGCGTCTGAACGAACGTACACGGTCTTATCCAAGCGTCCGGTAAGCAAGTCCTTCACGTCGCCGGTGATCTCGGCCAAGCTGATTTCCTTGTTGCCAGGACTTAGAAACAGCCTGCCGTCCCGCGTGACCGCAACGATGATGGCATCGTCCCGGTCGGCGTTGGGCATCTTATCGGCGTTCTCGGCCTTGGCCATATCCACGGGAGCGCCGTGTTGCAACATCGGCGTGATCACCATGAAGATGATGAGCAGCACCAGCATGATGTCCGCCATAGGGATCACGTTGGGAGACGCCATCACCGGCGGTGCTTTTGGTTTGTATCCCATGGTTACTTCTTTCCGCCTCGCCGCGTGATGAAGTAGTTGATCAATTCCATGGACGAATTATCCATCTCGACGTCGAAGGCTTCCACACGATTCGTGAAGTAGTTAAACGTCCAAACGGCAGGCACGGCAACCAGCAAACCGAGAGCCGTGGTGACCA
>DASYZC010000078.1:0-4702 GCA_035949735.1 Candidatus Acidiferrales bacterium
TCCCGGGATCGGCACCATCCACGGCTTTTGCGCAAGCAACCAGGCGAGTGCGATCTGAGCAGGTGTCGCGTTTTTCTGCTTTGCGATCTTGCCGAGCAAATCCACGAACGCTTGGTTCGCCTTCCGGTTCTCGGGCGTAAAGCGAGGGACGCGGTTACGGAAATCGGTGCTATCGAACTTTGTATCTTGGCTGATCGCTCCCGTAAGGAAGCCTTTGCCCAGCGGGCTAAATGGAACGAACCCGATCCCGAGTTCTTCGAGTGTGGGGATCACTTCCTTTTCAGGCTCTCTCCACCAGAGCGAGTATTCACTCTGTAGTGCGGTGACCGGCTGAACTGCGTGCGCGCGGCGGATCGTCTGCACACCCGCTTCCGAAAGTCCGAAGTGCTTTACCTTTCCTTTCTGAATCAGATCCTTCACCGTTCCCGCTACGTCCTCGATGGGCACGTTCGGGTCGACGCGGTGTTGATAAAATAAATCTATAACGTCAGTCTTGAGGCGCTTGAGCGAGGCTTCCGCGACCTGTTTGATGTGTTCCGATCGGCTGTTTAGTCCGACCGACCCCGGCCGAGATTCGGTACTTCTGGGATCGAGGTCGAACCCGAACTTCGTGGCGATTACCACCTTATCGCGTACCGGAGCGAGAGCTTCGCCGACGAGTTCTTCGTTAGCGAACGGGCCATACACCTCAGCCGTATCGAAAAATGTGATCCCGCGCTCGACGGCGGTGCGGATCAGAGAGATCATCTCCTTCTTGTGAGCAGCCGGGCCAAAGCCGAAACTCATTCCCATGCATCCCAGGCCGAGAGCCGAAACTTCCAGACCGCTATTTCCAAGTTTGCGCTTCTGCATTCTTTCTCCTTCGAGCCACCCGTAGTGGTGACGATCGCTTGATTGATTGTTCTACCTTAATAATGCCATGTCGATGACGAACCGGTACTTCACATCACTCTTCAGCAGGCGTTCGTAAGCCTCGTTGATCTGCTGAATTTTGATGAGTTCGATGTCGGCGGTGATTCCTTTTTTGCCGCAGAAATCCAGCATCTCCTGCGTCTCGCGGATTCCACCGATTGCCGAACCCGCCAAATGGCGGCGCTTCATGATCAGGTTGAACGAAGCCACCGGGCTAGGCTTTTCCGGCGCGCCGATGAGCGTCATCGTGCCGTCGAGCTTGAGCAGTTGAAGATAAGCGTTCAGATCGTGCTCCGCCGAGACCGCATCCAGGATGAAATCAAAAGTTCCGAAATGTTTTTTCATCGCGGCATCGTCTGTGGAGACGATCACTTCGTCCGCTCCGAGCCGCACCGCGTCCGCGGCTTTATGCGGCGATGTCGTGAACAGCGCGACATCTGCGCCGAACGCCTTGGCGAATTTCAGCCCCATGTGGCCCAGCCCGCCCAGGCCGACGATTCCCACCTTCTGCCCTTGGCGAACATTCCAATGGCGCAGCGGCGAATATGTGGTAATGCCCGCGCAGAGCAGCGGTGCTGCACCAGCCGGATCGAGCCCGTTGGGAATACGCAGCACGTACGCTTCGTCCACGACGATGCTATCCGAATAGCCACCGTAGGTGACCCCGCCAAGAATCTTATCCTCGCCGTTGTAGGTCAGGGTCAGGTGGTTCTCGCAATACTGCTCCTCGCCTGCAAGACAACTGGCGCACTTCCGGCAGGAATCGACCATGCAACCCACTGCGGCGATATCACCTTCCTTGAATTTCGTAACGCTAGTACCGATTCCGGTGACTCGGCCGACGATTTCGTGCCCCGGCACGCAGGGGTAAATTGTGGGCATCACGGCGTGCCACTCGTCGCGGACCTGATGGAGATCGGAATGGCATACGCCACAATACAAAACTTCGATTTGCACGTCTTGAGGACGCGGGGCGCGTCGCGTGATGGATGCCGGCGCCAGCCCGGACTTCGCGCCGCTCGCGGCAAAAGCTTTTGCTGTGTAAGTCTTTTCTGCTACCGCCAGTCGTTGTGCCGTCTGATGCACGAGAGCAAATCTCCTTTCGTGAGACTCACTTTACCCGACAGGCGGGACCGGTTCACTAGCGCAGCGCGCCAATCTACTAGCAAAACGCGCCAAGGCTTTGAGTCAGTTCTGCGTTTAGATGGCTTAGAGGCCCACGACTTGCCGACCAGCGTGACGTGTCATTCCGGGAAACTGTTTTTGGTCTCGCCCGTAACTACATGATATAACACAACTTATATAAATTAGGCCAAACGGAGTGCCATCCAGGCCCTTCCACCGTAGACGATTTTTCTTTACACCAACAGGTACTTGCGCCGATCCCCCCTCTGCGGTGGATAATTTGTGCGTATCCTCGTAGTGCGCCTTCTCGCACCCCACCTCCTCCGCGACTTTGTGGCACGGCGCGTGTTAGATAGACTGTGGAGGCTATGGCAAGGAGCGACGTCCAACTGATGCTGGACGTGAAGGCGGGGGACGACTCGTCCTTCGACTTCTTGTTGCGGAAGTATCGCTCGCCGCTGGTCAACTTCCTGAACCGGATGGTCCGCGACTCCTCGACGGCGGAGGACCTTGCGCAGGAGGTTTTTCTGCGCGTGTACCGAGCCAGGAAACAGTACACTCCAAGCGCGAAATTCACCACCTGGCTCTTCCGCATAGCGACGAATGTGGCGCTGAATTCGGTCCGCGATACGCGGCATCGGAAGATGGAAGTGTCGATCGACGCGCCGACGGGCGACGAGGATTCACGGCCCATGGAACTGCGGGCGCGAGAGAAGCGGATTGACCAGCATCTGGAGGAGCGCGACCGAATAGAAACCATCCGGCGCGCGATTCTTGCGCTGCCGGAGAAGCAGCGGGCGGCGGTTTTGCTGCATAAATACGAAGAGATGGATTATGCGGAGATAGCAAGAGTTCTGGATTGCTCGCAAAGCGCGCTGAAATCGCTGCTTTTCCGGGCATACGAGAACCTGCGGGTGCAACTGGCACCACTTGTGGCCCAGCCGGTGGAGCATCGCGCAGGAGAAGGAAGGCCATCATGAAATGCGAGGAAGTTTCGAAGGAACTGGTCGAACATCTGAATCAACGCGCGGATTCCGCACAGCGACGCGAGTTGGAAGAACATTTGGCAGGCTGCACGGCTTGCCGGAAACGGGCGGAAGAATTGCGCGGGATCTGGAACGTGATGGATGAGTTGCCCGCGATCGAGCCATCGTTCGGTTTTGACGCGCGCGTGCGCCAGCGCGTGGCTGCCGAGCCTCGCCGCAGGTGGTTTGAATTGTTTGTGCCGCAGCCAAGGCTCGCCCTTTCGATCGGGCTGCTGATTGCGCTGATGGTCTTGGTAGTGAAGCTGCCGTTGAAGAACCCAGGAACAGCGGTCACAACCACGGCGACGCAGCAGGAAGACTTCAATGCTATCAAGAATCTGGGAGTGCTGGAGAACTATGACGTGGTGACCAAGATGGATGTGCTATCCGAATTGACCCCCGTCGCAACAGAATCCGACCAATCACCTCAAAGCGGGACCGCGAGCAATGATTAAGGGAGCGATCTAATGCCTCGCGCCAAGATTGCGGTTGCCGTTTGTCTCATGCTCCTGACGGGGCTGGCGCAGTCTGCGTACGCCCAAAACGGCCGGCGGCTGCGGGTCTGGCGGGAGCGCGCGGAAGCCAAACGCGAGGCGAATGCCAACGGTGAGAAGGGCAGGCCGAACGTCCGAGCGATGGAAGGTCTACCGCCGAAATGGGTGGACCAATTAAGGGACATGCCTCCGGAAGAGCAGCAGCGGTTCATGCAGAATAACGAGCAGTTCCAGCATTTGCCTCCTCAACGCCAAGACCAGATTCGCCGGAACCTCCAGAGATGGGATAGCCTCTCGCCGGAACAGAAAGAGAAAGCCCGACAAGCCGAGGCGGCGCTCGAGCGGATGACGCCGGAACAGCGCCAGTACGTCCGAAATACTCTGTTGCCGAAATGGCAGGCAATGCCGCCGGAGCGACGGCAGGCGATAAATCGCCATCTTGCGATGCTGCGCAACATGAGTCCCGCCACGCAGGAGGCCGCGCTGAACGATCCGCAATTCATGCAAGGGCTAAGCCCGGACGAGCAGTCAATGCTGCGGGAGCTTAATTCACTCCGAAATCAGCCGGCACAGTAGGATTGGCTCGATTTTGCAGCTCCAACGGTCGAACGAGCCATTAAATTCGGTTTCGGCTCATTTGCCCTGCAGAGTCTTCAGGCAAATGCTTCCTGAGCATTGCTTCACGCCGCGTCGATCGGAACCGCGCCGTGGTGTTTCACCCGCGAACAGTAATCTCCGTGAAAAAAAAGTGTGCCGGCCGCTCCGTGGGCTCCGGAACTGAAGAAATCACAGAAATCCACAGGTACGAGTTGTTGACTTTTACAAAACAAATTCGCGATACGCAGGCATTGAACCGCAAGGGGTGGCGGAAGCACGCAAGGATCTCTACTACGGCTTGTGGTTTCGTCCGTTGGCAACAAGCTGCGACGGATTCGCGCGTTGATTGCGCCATTCCAAAAAAACTTTCTCGAATTTGAAACATTCTCCTTGACAAGAAAAAGAACACCTCTACAATCGGGGCACAAAGTGGGAGAAAGTAGCGGATAGTGGTTGGGAATGTCAGGCAGTGGTTAAGGTGACAACACGAGTGATTCCGAAGGCGGACGCAACGGCCGAACTTCTGAATAGCACATATGCTACGGGGCA
>DASYZC010000079.1:0-25406 GCA_035949735.1 Candidatus Acidiferrales bacterium
TTCGGCCGGTATTCGACCGATAGTCCGGATCATGGCGCGCAGTTCGCCAGGGGTGATGCTCTCGCCGAATGTTGCTCCCGCCGATTTCGAGATGCTTTCCTCCATCAACGTACCACTGAAATCATTGGCTCCCGCTTGGAGACACTCCAAGGACTGCTCGAATCCCATTTTCACCCAAGAAACTTGGATATTGGGGATGTAGCCGCGCAATAGGACTCGCGCCAAGGCATGGACAATCAAATCCTCGTAAACCGAATGCCCTGCGCGCGCATGTCCGCTCCGAAATAACCTGGTTTCCGAGTGGATGAATCCCAGTGGCACGAACTCAGTAAAACCTGCGGTTTCTTTTTGAATTTCCCGGAGCAAAAGAATGTGTCTGACCCAATGTTCTGGAAGCTCGGTATGGCCGTACATCATGGTAGAAGTAGAAGGAATGCCGATGCTGTGAGCCGTGCGAATTACATCTATCCACTGCCGCACCTTCAGTTTATTTGGACTGAGAGACTTGCGCACACTGTCGTCCAGGATTTCCGCGGCCGTTCCGGGAATGCTATTCAGGCCGGCATCCTTGAGCATTAACAGGTAGTCCCGGAGGGGCAGGCGCGTCTTATCGATGCCATAGGTGATTTCCATGGGCGAATAGGCATGCACATGAAGTTCAGGAAGACGCGCTTTAATGGCGCGGAGGAGTCGCACATAGAAGTACCCGTCGAGGTCCTTCGGGAGTCCGCCTTGAATGCAAACTTCGGTGGCGCCCCGCTCAACCGCTTCAATTGATTTAGCCACCAGTGTGTCGATCGAGTGAAAATAGGCATCCGGCGCATCGGCGCTGCGGCTGAATCCACAAAACGCGCACCCCACGATGCAGACATTGGTGAAATTCAGATTGCGGTTCACCACGTACGTGATGCGGTCACCCACTTCCCGCCGGCGAAGCTCGTCCGCGACTTTGACCAGAGCCACGAAGTCCTGCCCTTCGACGGTGGCCAACGCCAGACCCTCTTCAAAGCCAAGGTCACTTTCAGCAAGCGCTTTTTCAAGGGCAGCGGCCACTGCTGGAGTAGCAGCGCGCAGCGCGCAATCCCAGGGAACATCCTTCCAATTGCGATTGACTTGATTCAGCACTGGTTACTCCGAGCGTACCCGTCTTCGCTGCGAATCCTCTGCATGTGGGGCTGGAGCCGGTCGCTTACAAACTTGGGCCGCGAGGAAAACTCGGGATAAATTGCCAATCGCTCGCGCAGGACGAATCCTTCAGAGGTCGTTCGCGCGGCCAGCGAGGAAATCTGCGGCCAAGCCGCCTCCGGGTTAATGAAGTCCTTGGTAACCGGAGATATGCCGCCCCAGTCATTGATCCCCGCGTTCAGTAATTCCGGATAATCTTGCGAAAGCAGATTTGGAGGCGATTGAATGTTCACATCGCCTCCGAGTATCAGGCGGGCCACTGCTATGGTGCGCTGTAAATCTTCCTTGGAGGGCTCAGGTGAATCCGCCATGCGAATGTCCGGCTTTGCCCGAAACGGTTGAATAATAACTTCCTGAATGTGGCCGTACTTTTCATGCGCCGAGCGGATCAGCAGCAGCGCGTCGACGCGTTCTTCGTTTGTCTCGCCGATGCCGATCAGGATGCCAGTCGTGAATGCCATGGACAATTCTCCGGCATTCTCGATCGTTCGAAGACGAAGCAGCGGTACCTTGTCAGGGGCGTTCCAGTGTGCTGCTCCAGGACGAAGTAGCCGCGTGCTGGCGGCCTCAAACATCAGACCCACACTAACGTTCGTCTCGCGTAGCCGCCGAAGATCTTCGCGAGGCATCAGGCCAGGGTTCGAGTGAGGAAGAAGTCCGGTCTTCTCAAGCACCAGTTCGCACATCGCCGCAAGATACTCGAGCGTGCGGTCGAAGCCCATGGATTTTAGAAATGCTCTCGCCTCCGGGAACGCTCGCTCCGGCTGATCGCCAAGACTGAAGAGAGCTTCCTTACATCCCGCACGGCACCCGGCTTCCGCCACGGCGAGCACCTCGTCAGGTAGCATATACGGTGGCACTCCCGACCGAGGGTCGGCACGGAATGTACAGTAGCCACAATAATCGCGACAGAGGTGGGTCAGCGGGATGAAGACTTTCCTGGAATAACCTACCGAGCGACCTTTCGAACGATTGCGGACGGCAGACGCTGCTTCACACAGGACGGATAACGGGGCCTGCTTCATCAAAAGAAGGGCCTGTTCGCCAGATATCCCACGGCCCTTTAAGCCAGCTTCAAGAGCGGATTCCAACAGGTCTGAAGTTGCCACGCTCGGCATCTGGCCGCCTAGGACGAAATCGTTTCATGCAACGAAGAACAGAAAAAGAATATGCTTGCACTACGGTGGTGTCAAACGGTGAAAACTGTAGGAAACGAGGAGTTCCTAGGTTGCGCGGAGTTGGCGGCGAACCATGGCTAATGCGCTGACGGCTCTACGGTTAGTTCTCGTACTTCCATTTGTGTTCTTCATGGCTAATGGAGATTCGCGCTCCGCGGCTGCCGCTCTGATTATTTGGGTGGTTGGCCTGACTACGGACCTGCTCGATGGACCGGTCGCGCGCCGTCGAGGTACCGTGAGGGCGATCGGTAGAACGTTCGACCACGCTACGGACTTTCTGTTTGTCACTAGCGGGATTGCGGCTGGTGCGTGGCGTGGAGCTCTTCCGTGGATCCTGCCCATCTGCATCACAGCCGCATTTGTCCAGTACGTTATCGATTCTTATTGGATTCAATTGCGAGCCGGGCTTCGCGCAAGCATGCTCGGTCGGTATAACGGGATGTTCTACTTTGTGCCCCCTTGCATGGACGCTTTGATTCGCTTAGGTGTAGGTTTCCTTAGGCCGTTGCTGCGTGTTCTCGTCTGGGTTCTGGTCGTAAGTACGATCGTTTCGATGTTGCAGCGCTTGGCGTACCGGAGGCTATCCGAAGACCTCGCGAGTCGCTCGCCGCAAAAATAGCAAGCCGACCGCGGCATTGAAGAAAAGGAAAAAATTGTGCATTAC
The DNA here is from genome assembly GCA_035949735.1 of Candidatus Acidiferrales bacterium. GTDB lineage: Bacteria > Acidobacteriota > Terriglobia > Acidiferrales > UBA7541 > Palsa-295. The sequence continues at coordinate 3,028 of DASYZC010000079.1, forward strand.
CAGTCCAAAGGCGGTCATCTGGCCAGGCCTCCCGGGGAATAACAACACCCAGAAGAGAATTGCGACGGAGTGCATTGGCCCCGGCATGGCAGCTCCGAAAAAAATGACCGGCAAATACCCTAACATCTCGCCGTAAGTGACCGTGCCTCCGAAAAGCCTCAAAGCCAGGGTGTACACAATGACCCCGGCGATCACGAGCGGAGCGCGAAGTAGGATCACTGCTCCGTATTGCCAGACTCTGGCGAGCCGGAACGCTCGAAAGATCGGGCGCTCGCGCAGTGCTCTCCGCGAGCCGATTTTTCCACTGAAGAAAAGATGGAACAATATGAAGAAGGCGATCGAGCCCAGAGCGATCCACGGAATCACGTGAAACACTGGTTGGAAACTGTTCCATCTCAACGTCACTCCGATCGACGCCCAGATAATCAGACTGTAATACTCGCAAAACATGAGGAAGAGCATGCTCGAAGTGATTTCCCAGCCCGGCACACCGTCGCGGCGATTCAGGTAGTAGGCGATCCCACCCTTGCTTACCTGCTCGTTCACGAGGGAAATGATGTAGGCGCTGGCACGGATGGGCAGGATGTCCGTGTAGCGGATTGTTGCGTTGAACCAATTGATTACCTTCCATACCACGGCGCTATCAATTAGTAGATACAAGCAACAATAGGGGATCATCAGGGCGAGCCAGCTAAGCCAATTCACGTTTTCAAAGCTTTTCAGAAAATAGGCGAGCAGGCTACTGTCCTGCGCCGCGGCGGCATTTTTGAGGCGCGTGTAAATGTAAGCAAAGCAGACCACCGCAACAAGCAACGGCAAAAGCCGCTGCCACGGCCTCGCTTTCTTGCGGGTTGCAGAAGGCATACTCGGAACGGTGTCGTTCATTTCCAGGTCCCTAGCACAAGCTGTCTTGAATCATTTGGTCGATCCCTGTGAGTTCGATCCCGAGTTCGCGCGCTGCAGGTTGAGGAGCCACGCGGGTATCTGCGGTTATAACGTCGAGCGCATCCCGCGAAAGACCTCGGCCGGCAACGCGTTCCCGAATCGCGAGAGCCATAGATATAAGCCACTTGGGAATTGGACGAATTCGAATTGTGCATCCCAATGAGCGAGCGGTGCGCTCAACCAACTCCCGCTCCGAAAGCGAGCACGGGCCGACCAACTCCAACGTAGTATCCTGCCCTACAGATAGCCGCGTGGCTACAACCATTGCGGCCCGTGCAAGATCATCTACGTGGAGAGGCTGTTGCTGATGGAGGCCGCCATCGATCAGCCTGGCTCTCCCGATCTTTAGCTGACGCTTGAGTGCCGCAGCACCTGCCGTGGCAGGGCCGAGCAAGATCGGCACACGGAGTACCGTGTAGCACAGCCCGGAATCTCGCACCAAAGCTTCTGCCTGCGCTTTGGTGCGGTAATAGCGATTTCTAGAGTTTTCATCCGCTCCGATTGCGCTTACTAAAGTCAGTTTCTCCACTTTGTTCCTCGTTGCCGCTTCAACGACGCTGCGGGTGGAACCCACATTTGCATCTTCGTATGTCGAATGCGGCTGTTCAACGAGGATTCCTGCTAGGTGAACGACCGAACAGGCCCCGCGAAGTGCGGCGTCGAGAGTGCCTGGATCATCGTAGGAGATTCGAACCACTTCGCCGAGATCGCCGATCTGTGACCGCAGCTGCTCCTCGGCGCGGCTCGAGCGGACCGCTGCGATGAATGTGTCGGGCGACCCTCCTCCCTTGCCCGCGCATCGGAAGATCGCCTGGCCGACGGCGCTATTCGCGCCGGTGATGACTACCTTCATGCCGCTCCACGTTCACCCAACCACATGAAATACGCGAATGGTGGCGTTCACTGGAATCTTCAGCTGAGGATATTTCTTGGCTCTCGCCTGGAGCACGGCCTCTTTTTCCTCTGGATCGGTCACGAGCGCCAAGGTGCGTTCGTACAACTGATCGCCGATTTGTATGCGTACGTGCGGGTCGCGCATCACGTCCTCGTTCCAGGTTCGAGGACCTCTACCAGGATATACGGAAGCGACGTAGAGCTCGTGATTGTAGGCGATGCAGTTGATCGTGACCGAGTGAGGTAGCCAATACCAGGTCTCTGTCTGCAGATGAATCTGGGGAACGTTGTCAGTGAACGACCAGTCGTTCACCGGAGTGTTGACGACGTTTCCTCTTAGCCACAACCCAGGAATCCGGTTGTGAGGGTCAAGGCCAGTTATCCTCAGAACTACGAGCAGTATGATCAGGCAAGCCAGTAGTCCTACGAGTAGCTTTCCGAATGTCTTCATCTTGCCCTCCTAGACCCAACGGCGATTCATCGATACACCTGACACAAATGAACTCACGAGAATAAACGTCGATATCATGTCCATAAAACCGCAGCAACCTCACTGGCTGGCGGTCACAGGTGCTCCGGTCTGAAGAAAGTGAAACAATTGAAGGCTTCCATTCGGTGGCACTCTGAAACCGGGAAACTTGGCCTGCTCGGCCTGAAGCACGGCGCTTACCAGAGCATCGTCGGTGATATGAACCAGAGTGCCATCGTAGAGACGGTCGCCAAGCCTAATGCGCACGTGCGCGTCGCGGACGACATTTTCGTTCCAGTTTCGCCCGTGAGGATATTCAAGACCCGCGCGATAGATCGAGCCCACATAAAGCTGACCCATATAGGCAATGCAAGATGTCGTGACTGAATGCGGCAGCAAGTATGGAGTTCGCGTCTGAATTTCGAGCGTAGGGTATCCGGCGGCAAAGGACCAATCCGTGACGGGCGCAGCAACGCGAGTTCCATTGAGCCATAGCCCTGGGGTCCTGCCGTGAGGACCAAATCCAGTGATGCGGAAGATCACAAGTACCAGGATCAAGCAAACCAAAACGATTCCAACGACCTTGAAAAACGTCTTCATAACTGACTCCTCACGAATCGGTCAGCACCCACGCAAGTGCGACCTATGCGTTGGGACCCTCGGACGCACCTCAATATAGACTTTTTCGGCCTTAAGGTTCTCTCTTATATACCAAGAGCGAACACCCAGACCAGCGACAGCCAAGATTAGAATCGACGGGAGGGCACGCTGCATTCGGCGGGGAAGACGCGCACATTCTAGATTCCTAATGGTCACACAGATTTCACCGTCACATCCCGCGGAAATAGTCGGTGCCGACGTGGTGGGTTTGGCAATGGCGTGTGGTTCATTGGGATTCTCGACCGCCAGGCATCACTCGAGAAGTTGCTCGTACGCGAAGAATTTGCTGACCTGCTCGTCCGATCAGGTTTACCGATTAGGGTAGTACCGTACTTCGAACTCCTGGCTGCCTCAGTGGAAGTATGACCTACTGAAGTTGTCCCAAGTGCCGTTTCGCGGCTATGGGCTGTGGTCACAAAAGGGGAACGGGGATTGCCAAAATACGGCAAAGCTCCGCGGCTGCCCCGCCCGGTCGGCGGCATCGGCTTGCAACCCTTTGTTTTTCGACATGTTGTGATAAGCGGTTCGGCACGCCAATTGCTCGTTCACAGTCATTTGCTCCCAGGGCCAGTACATCTGTACGCGATCAATTGAGCTTGGATTCTGCAAAAGTGAAAAGGAGCACGCGTGTTCCGTAAATTAGGATTCGCCTCCTTCTCAGTCGCACTGCTGACATATTTGCTGGGCTTCCACTTCGTTTTTGGCGCGCAAGCACAGGCTCTGAACCAAGCGGCTCCACTCATCACGCAAGGTATCGATGAGAGCAGGCTCGTCACACTCAGGGGCAACACGCGATCAGAGGCAAATCCCCAGAATGATCGCGGCCCGGTCGCGAACAACTTGGCGATCGAGCACATGCTGCTTCAGTTGCGGCGCTCACCCGAACAGGAACAGGCGCTGAAGCAGTTCATCGATGAGCTTCACGATCGCAACTCACCGAACTTTCACCAGTGGCTCACGGCGGAGCAATTCGGGGCGCGGTTCGGTTTGGCGCAGCAAGATCTCGATACAATCAGTCGCTGGCTCGAGTCCCATGGCTTCAAGGTCAACCTCGTCTATCCGAGCGGCATTCTAATCGATTTTTCGGGCACCGCTGGCGACGTACGTGAAGCTTTCCATACAGAAATTCATCAACTTGACGTCAACGGCGTGAAACACATCGCCAACGTTCGCGACCCACAGATTCCAGCGGCGCTTGCGCCGGCAGTGGCGGGGATCGTTTCGTTGCACGATTTTCGGCCTCGCCCGATGGTCAAACTGCACCATGACTACACCTTTAGCGATCCGCTCTCAGGTACCGTCTACGCCGTTGTGCCAGGCGACCTCGCCACCATTTATAACTTCAACCCGCTTTTCAGTTCGGGTGTTTCTGGGCAGGGCCAAACCATCGTCGTAGTTGAGGACACCGATGTCTTCAGCACCTCGGACTGGAGCACTTTCCGCTCGACCTTCGGCCTGTCCAAATATACCTCGGGCTCTTTCACGCAGGTTCACCCGGCCCCGCCCAGCGGCCCGAACAACTGCAGTGATCCTGGCGTGATCGGGACAGCGACGAATCCAGTCGACGCGGAAGCGATCCTCGACGCGGAATATGCCAGTGCCGCCGCGCCCAGTGCCGCGATCCAGCTGATCTCCTGCTCGGATACGTCGACCACATTCGGCGGTCTGATTGCCATCCAGAACCTCATCAACGCTAGTGCCACCCTGCCTGCCATCGTCAGCGTGAGCTACGGCGAGTGCGAAGCCGTGAACGGCCCGACGGCCAATGCGGCTTACAACTCGACCTATCAGCAGGCCGTTGCCGAAGGAGTCTCGGTGTATGTGGCAGCGGGCGATTCTGGCGCCGCCGGTTGCGATCCCAATCAATCAGCCGCAACTTCCGGAATCGCCGTCAGCGCGTTCGCCTCCACTCCCTACAACGTGGCTGTGGGAGGCACCGATTTCAGCGACACGTACGCCAGCACAAATAGCACTTATTGGAATTCGGGCAACACTTCCAATTACGCTTCGGCGCTTTCCTACGTTCCCGAAATCCCCTGGAACGACTCGTGCACAGGCCTATTGCTCGCCACCTACTACGGCGTCATCCTCCAAGGCGTCCCCTACCCCGTCTATGGCCCGAATAGCTTTTGCAACGCGGACGGAGGTTTATTCGCTTCGGCGCTGGGGGTTCTCACTACAGGCGCCGGCAGCGGCGGTCCGAGCGGCTGCGCGATCGGAACACCTTCGATCACTGGCGTCGTGAGCGGCTCGTGCGCCGGATACCCGAAGCCTTCGTGGCAGCAGGTGTTCGGAAATCCGAATGACGGCGTACGCGACATCCCAGACGTTTCGCTGTTTGCGGCCGCTGGGGTTTGGTCGCACTACTACCTCTTCTGTTTCTCCGATACCGCGAGCGGTGGAACCGCTTGCTCCGGAGCGCCGAGCGGATGGACCGGGGCAGGAGGAACTTCGTTCGCAGCACCCATCATGGCGGGAGTTCAAGCGCTCATAAACCAGAAGACAGGTTCAAGACAAGGCAACCCGAATCCGACTTTCTACAATCTTGCAGCAACGGAGTATGGCAGCGGCGGAAGTCCGTCCTGCAATTCGAGCCTTGGGTATGCAACCGCAAGTTCCTGCATCTTCTACGACGTAACTCTCGGCGACATGGCCGTAGATTGCACACCACTGGTCCTCAACAATAAGACGATCGGTACCTTCAATTGCTTCGATTCATCTGCCGGGTATGGCGCTCTTTCCACGTCGAACAACGCCTACCAGACCGGCTACGGCACAAGCTCTGGTTGGGATTTCGCTACGGGCATCGGAAGTGTGAACGTCGCCAATCTGGTGAGCAACTGGCCAAACTTCAATCCAGCGGCGCTGAGCATCATGAAGACACATACGGGAAACTTCACGCAGGGCCAGCAGAATGCAACTTACAGCGTGACGGTATCAAACGGAGCGAATGCGGGGTCCACGAACGGAACGGTAACGGTGAGCGAGACACTACCTTCCGGACTGACGCTAGTGTCGATGGCCGGAACGGGGTGGGCGTGTGGGGCGGGCAGTTGCACGCGCAGCGACGTTCTCAGCGCCGCCGGGAGTTATCCAGCGATTACAGTCACGGTAAACGTGGCGTCCAGCGCAAGCTCGCCGCAGGTCAACCAGGTGAACGTGTCGGGCGGTGGGTCGGCAAGTGCTGGCGCGACCGACTCGACGACGATCACTATTGGGGTGGGCGGTGGTGGGGCCGTTGCTAATTTTATTAGCTCGGATGCAAACACGGAAGGCAGTTGGCATGGGGTGTATGGAGCCGACGGGTATTCGGTGGCCAATGACAGTCAGAGCATCCCGAGCTATGCCTCGTTTGCCGTTCAGAATCAGCTGAACTACACCTGGGCGGCCAGCACCACAGATCCCAGAGCCCTGCAAACCGGCAGTGATACCGGAAGGATTGCGGCCACTTGGTACAACACTTCGAGCTTCGATTTTGACGTGAACTTCACGGACGGGAAATCCCATCAGTTCGCCCTCTACGCCCTCGATTGGGACAGCGCGGGAAGGTCGGAAACCGTTCAGATCCTGGATGCGAATACGGAGGTGGTGTTGGACACCCGAACCATTTCCGGCTTCACCAATGGAACTTATCTGATCTGGAACATATCGGGGCACGTGAAGATCAACATCACCCTTACTGGCGGGGCCAATGCAGTGGTCAGCGGCGCGTTCTTCAAGTAAAGAGACGACCCTATCCGAATCGGGGGTGCACAGAATCTAGCCTTGCTAAGACGATCAGCGGCTCACCATGAGACTCCTGGATAGAGGCAACCCTCTTCGCCATGAGGACTGGGGAGCCGAATCCGGATCGTTGTATCCTCCACGTGCGCTCTGTAAGTGGCTGACCGTTGGCTTTGGCGTGTTGCTCGCCGTCCGCGATCTTTTTCAATCCTCAACATTTCGTGCTCACTTTGCGTAACTTCGACCCGGACTCCCACGACTCATCACATCACCATTGCAGCCCCCCGATAGGAGTGAGCATTTTGACACTGAAGTAAGGTTAGTCTCTCTCGACAAAAACGTACTGACATGTCTCGCAACCCTGGCGCATCTCGCCGCCTGGGTTTTGTCGTCCGCGGCATTCTGGGGGAACTGATGGACCGAAATACGTTTTCCGCCCGTGCTTCTCTAGTGGTCGCCTTGATTTGTGCTTTTGCGGCGCCACTTCGGATCTGGGCGCACGATCCCAAGACACCGTATCCGCGCATGGCTCCGCTCGATCAATACTTAATGGAGCGCAACGCCGAGATTGCCATGGCCCGGAGCGCGGCCCCGGAGGCCATCTCGCGCGATGCGGATGTCCTCGTCTTGGGAAGGCATGGCTACGAAACCGCAGTCAAAGGTAAGAACGGTTTCGTGTGTGTCGTGGAGCGAGGGTGGATGGGCCCATTCCATGGCGAATCTGCCGCAAATTTTTGGAACCCTAAGCTTCGAGGCCCGCTCTGCTTCAATCCGCCGGCTGCCCGCTCCATTCTGCCGATCACGTATAAAAGAACGGAGATGGTATTGGCCGGTCAATCCAAAGCTCAGATCTTCGAGGGCATCAAGGCATTCATAAAGCAAAAGCTGCCGCCCCTGGAGCCGGGAGCCATAAGCTACATGATGTCGAAAGAACAGTATCTTAACGATGGTGCCCACCCCAACTGGATCGCTCACGTAATGATTTACACTCCGCTCATGGACGGTTCCGCTTGGGGTGCGGATCTGGCCCACTCTCCCGTCATGCTGAATCCACAGTTCCATGGCGATCCGGAACCAATCGACGTATTCATGATTCCCGTGGGCAGATGGTCGGATGGAACGCAGGCGCCAATGCCGAAATGAACTAGTCCGCACAGAGCGCGTTCGGCGCGGTTGTTGTCGATCTCCGGCCCGCGATCGTCACTGTAACGCTGGCGCGCGGCTAGCAAGTGACGAAAGTGTCGGCGCCAATCCAGAATTTTGCCAGGGACTTCAAATTGCTCTTATAAGTGCGTGAGACTGTGTATTCCTTGCCCCCCTTGATGCGAAGCACGTACTCTCCCGTGGGCCAAGGCTCAATTTCCTCAACGAAGGAACCGTTCACCAGGACGGAGCGGTGTATTCTTATGAATCCGTAGGCTTTTAGCTTTTCCGCCATCGTAGAAATCGATTCTCGGAGTAGGTACGATCCTGAAGGCCGCCGTAACAATACGTAATTGCCTTGAGCTTCCACAATCACGATGTCAGCCGGATCGACAAAAAGGATCCTTCCTTTCGTCTTGATCGCGATTTTCGCTGACTTCGACAACACATCCTCGAGCTGAGGCAGTATTTTCACCAATTGTGCCGCCCGCTCGCTTTCCGTTCTGCGGATCGCCATATCTAGTGCTTCGTGAACACGATTGATTGAAAAAGGCTTCAGGACATAATCAACGGCATGCTTCTCAAATGCCGCAACGGCGTATTGATGGTGCGCGGTGACAAACACAATCGATGGTATCGGCCGTCGCCACTTATTTAACCGGTCGGCTAGCTCGATTCCCGATAATTCCGGCATGTGAATGTCGAGTAAAAGGACGTCATAGGACCTCTTTTGTAGCAATTCCAGGGCTTCAACAGCGTCGTTCGCGCAATCGAGGGTCTGAACGTCGTTTCTCGCTCTCAAGGCATTCTCAAGGGAGCTTCTGGAAAGTGGTTCGTCGTCGACAATCAATACCCGCACGATCTTTCCCTCCACTAAGAGTGTAAATTCGAGGCCAACATTTCTTCTTTCATCGCCTCCTTCTGTTGACCGATTGCCGGCAACATGAGAGTCGCGATCGCAACGCCATCGCTGCCCTCGTTGAAGTAGAGAGTCGCCTCGTCCTCGTAAAGGTGTTTCAATCGTGCTCTCACATTCTGGAGACCCAGCCCCATCCCTGCTTGCCGCTTTCCTCCAACGCTATTGCGGATTGCGATCTCCAGCATGCCTCCCGCTCGCCGGGATGAAACTTCGATCCATCCTCCTCCGCGGCAGCAAGCCACGCCGTGGAAAATCGCATTTTCCACGAGAGGTTGCATGATCAGTTGTGGCACAAGCAAATGCCGCGCGGCGGGGTCAATTTGCCAGCGGACTTCAAGTCGGTCTTCCAAACGCATTTTCTCCACGCTGAGGTAATCGTCGACAAACTTCAATTCTTCATCGAGGCTAATGACGTCCGAGCTCGCACACTGCAAAGCAGTCCGAAGCAAGTTAGAGACCTTGAGAACCATCGTTTTGGCGCGCTCTTTCTCTGTGTCAATCAGAGCTGAGATTCCCTGGAGTGTATTGAATAAGAAGTGTGGATGAAGCTGACTCTTCAGGGCTTGGAGCTCGCTGGTGGCAAGCGCCTGTTGCAATTCAAGTTCCTGGTTCTTCGACCGCTTAAAGTATTCGTATGCATGCGCGGCCGCCATAACAATGATGTAGTTCCAGATTATCACGGCAAAAACGTCAAAACCCCTAACCAAGGCGTGCAACGAACGTTGTTCGAACTTCTGGGCAGGAATATTCCAAGACGCCCCTACAATCCAACGGAGGCTCACGCAGGCGATGATGTAAAGCGCGATACCAAGAACATACCCAGCTACGCGACCAACCCGAATCGGTTTGGTGATCGGATAGCGGTGAACTATCGCGAAAATGGGAGGCGTCAACAGCGCCGCGGACAGTAGAAGTCCGCCTTCGATAAGGAGTGCGGTCCAGTAAGATGTGTGGAGTCCCTTCTCCCAGAAGTGGACCTTATCCTCCCCTGCTGCCAGAAAGGCAAGACTCATCCAAAACAACATGGACCACAAGTAGGCCCATCCGATTGTCGAGAGCTTTCGCCTGGCGGCAACTTCCACGCACGGCATTCTATCTGGATTTGGTCTCTTTGGGCACCTGTAGGGACCAACGTACGAAAAGTAGATTCAGTCCAACAAAGACGGGATGTGACTTACTCTGATTTGGATAGGGCATCCTGCTGCGTCGACCATTTACTCCGTAGCGCACGCTGCCAGCGCACGGTTTCCCTTGTCTCGCCAGGGATATTCGCGAATGATCTGATATTTTCAACGGCATACTGACTATCGTCAACATTTCGTGCTGACTTTCCGTAACTTCGACCCGGATTCCCGCGACTCATCACATCATCCTTGCAGCCCCCGATAGAAGCGAACATTGTGAGACTAGTGGGTGGGAAGATTGCGTTCTAATTCCGCATTTTCCGCATTGTCAAATCGCCGAAATAGAGAACCCGGCTTTGTTGGGGTGACAGCCGGATTCGGGAGCTGAAGATGAAGAAAGTAATGTTTTGCGGTCTGTTGTGCGCGCTTTTGGCGTGTGGATTCGCGGGATTCGCGGCAGCGCAGACGACGGGCGGAACGCTGCGCGGAGCGGTAACCGACAGCCAGGGACTAGCGATCGCCGGCGCGTCGGTGAGCATCACCAACACTGCCACACAGGTGACTATTCCCCTTTCAAGTACTGCAGCCGGACTCTACAACTACCCCGACCTACCGGTCGGTATCTACTCGATTACGGTCGAGAAGGACGGCTTCCGGAAGTTCGTCCGCAACGGCATTCAGATTTTCGCAGACCAGATAACCGAGGTGAATGTCACCTTGCCACTCGGGTCCGTCACGTCAACGATAGAGGTTACCGGGTCAACACCGCTCGTGCAAACAGGAACCTCGCAGATTTCGAACGACTTCACCAGTATGCAGGTGACTCAGCTGCCGAATCTGGACCCATCGGGTTCACAGTTACAGCTCGCATTGCTTGCGCCCGGAACCACCGCGCAGGTGGCTGGCGTCTTGGGTGAAGGTGGATCGATTGGCGGTACGCGGCCTCGTATGAACAGCTTCACAATTGACGGTGTGGATGACAACCGCATCGACCTCAATGGCCACATGCAGTACGTGATTCCGGAGTCCGTGTCGGAGTTCAACCTCCTCACCAATCAGTTCAGCGCGGAGTACGGCCATTCGGCTGGCGGGCAGTTTAACACCATCACGAAATCCGGCACCAACAACTGGCACGGGGGAGCGTGGGGATTTAACAACAATCGTAACTACAATGCCTACGACAATTTACAGAAATTGCACGATCCCGGCACTCCTGTTCCGCCTAAGACGCGGTATGACTTTAACCGAGCCGGTACAGAGATTGGTGGCCCGATCATCCACGACAAGCTGTTCATTTATGGTGCCTTCCAACGGATCGTGGAGGGATTAGGAACCCAGGCCGTGGCCCAGCATACAGTTACCGCTGCGGGTCTGGCGACTTTAGAATCCGTTTCAGATACGGCCGTTCAGGACGTCCTGAAGCAGTTTCCGACTGCGGGGGCCAGTGATGGCACTGAACTAGTCACCGTGCCCGGCACCTCGTGCGCAGGCGGATGCCTTATCCCGATTGGCGCCATCTCTCCGCAGGCGCCGAACTTTTTGAATCAGTGGGATTTCATCATCAATGCCGATGCCTCGCTGGGCAAGCATTCGCTCGCCTTTCACGTTCTCTATGATCGGCAACGGACACCGTGGGTGAACCCAGACACGCCGCAGTCTCAGTTCACGGGGACGAACCCAACGGACGCCAGAAAATACCTGTTCAAGGACACTTGGGTGATTTCAAGCCGGTTCGTGAACGAGTTCCGCGCCGGCTATGCGAGGTACGTTACCGGTTTCACGGTTCCAGCGGCGTTCGCCAACTTCCCGAACGTGGAGGTGGACGCGCCATTGGGCATCGACGTGGGACCCCAAGGCTGCGCCCCGCAGAGCACCATCCTCAACACCTACCAGCTTGTGGACAATATGAGCTTCGTGCGTGGAAAGCACAATTTCAAATGGGGAGTCGAGTGGCTTCACGCGATCAATCCCAATGTTGATTTGCCCCGCTCGCGCGGTGAGTGGGATTACCAAAACCTCAATCAACTGGCGAACGATGAGATACCAACTGGACTGAACGGGGCCCTTCGAAACGTGGGTACCAGCCGGTGGCGTGGCAATCAGAATGGTGCCGCAGGCTTTATACAGGACGACTGGAAGGTACTGCCCCAGCTCACGCTAAACCTGGGGCTGCGCTATGAGTGGAACGGTGTTCCTCTCGATGACGGTTTACAGACGCTGAATGCCATTTCGAACCTGCCTGGGACGCCCCTCATATTCCACACACCGAAAGGCGATTACAACAATATTGGGCCTCGCGTCGGATTGGCTTGGGATCCTACTGGTAGCGGCAAGTGGGCCGTACGCGCGGGTTTCGGAATTTCGTATGATGTGACGCCGCAGAACTTCCCCATAAACAGCCTGCCACCCCAACTTCAGACGGAACAGAATCCGCAAATAACATGCGGCTTGGCCGGCGCGCCGGCTTGGTGCCCAAACGGCCCGGGGTTCTTGCAGGGTGGGGGACTCCTCACGGTCAATGTTCCCTGCGCGACACAATCGGACTGCCGGTTGTCCACAGGCAGCCTCATTCCGGATATTGTTGAGCCAAAGGTGCTGACGTGGTCGTTGGGTGTTCAGCACGAGATAGGCTGGAATTCGAGCCTCGAACTACGATACGTGGGCACGCGGAGCTTGGAACTGCCCATACAGGCCCGTATAAATACTCAGAGCGGTTTCGACGCAGGTTTGGGTGCCCTTCCGACCTATCTCTCCACCACAGCCGTTCCAGCGACGGTAGCGTCGCCGGCTGCGACGCTTGCCACTTGGGATACGTTTGAGAGCAACGCTGGCGGCGGTCCGGGCGGCTCGTGCCTCGACCCATCTCCGTTCAAGTACGGAGTGCAGGGATTCTGCGGAGCGTTGGTAACGTCGTTCCCGCCCTTGGCTAACGCGATATACCACGGCGTTTCGTTGGACTTCAATCATCGCGTGGGCCACGGACTGACTCTGCGTGCCAACTACACCTATTCAAAGAACATGGACGACGCCACGAACGAGCTGTTCAGCAGCCGAGTCAACCCGCGGCGCTCGCAGGATTGGGAGGACGTGAGCAATGACTGGTCGCGCTCAAGCCTCGACGTTCCCAACAAGTTGGCCGTTTCGTGGGTGTACGATCTCCCCTCTTCGCATGCGGACAGTGGCTTTGTGAGAGGGTTTGCAAACGGCTGGCAGTGGGAGGGCTCTTGGCAGGTCTATAACGGGACGCCCGTGACAATTCTGAACGGGTCGGATAGCAACGGAAACGCGGATTCGGCTGGCGACCGGCCCATTCTGAATCCGAGTGCGAAGGGAAGTGGAGTAAGTTTCGTCGACTTCGTTTGCAACGACGGAGTGGGTGGGGCGACCCGCATCGTACCGGCCAGCGCCCAAGACCCGAACACAGGCCTGGTTACCGGTTGCGGTGCCGGCGACGACGCCAATATCGTGGGCTACGTTGCACAAGACTCAAGCGCAAGATATGTTTCCGCGGGGCTTGGCGCACTAAGCACCGTACGCCGCAACAGTTTCCGGTCACCCGGTATGAACGTGTGGGATATGGGATTTCAGAAGGACACGAGGATCACAGAACGCGTTCACATGGTCTTGTCTGTGTCTGCGTATGACATCTTCAACCACCGGAACTACGCATTAGCACAGCCGGACGTATTCTCAGCGGGGCAAGGGGTGTCGCTCATCAACCCGGTCAACAATGCGCTGAGCACCACCTACACGAATATTGGCGCCGCTGGTAACGGTTTCCTGGACAAAACGCAGTTCACCGGGGGATCGCGCAGAATCCAGTTGGGGGCCCAAATCACTTTCTAAGTTCAGTCTACGGCATAGCGGATTCAAAAGGGGGCTCTTCCGGGCCTCCTTTTGTTTTGCGGTAGTCGATCCAGCGGTGCGCACCTCCCAGCAGGCACTGCTCGAACTGGAAGTTGTGCAGAACGCCTGATTTCCTCGTCGAAAATCTATCATGTCGTTTTTCAGTTCCTCTACCCAGTTGGAAATCTGAGGTTAATTGAGAACTCCCGTGGCAAGCTTTGAGTGAAGTTGGAGGGCGCGAAAAAATGCCCAATGGTGCGGCTTCAGACTGCGAAACGTACCCGGCGAGGTTGGACAGCCTTCTAGCTCTCCTCCGTTCTCCTCATCACACATCTTGCATAGAGTTGCTCGTTTTGATCTAACGGCCCCTCCCACGAGAGGTTCCTAGTCATTTCGGCACAGCCGTCCTCGCAGCGGGCGCGAAGATTAGGGTCCCCGAGAAGCTGCGCGAGGGCCTCCTCAATGGCGCGTGGATCGTGCGGAACCACGAGGCCGGCGCTGCCAACGAACCGAGCGACGCCGCACTGGTCTGTGACAATCACCGGCGTGCCGCAAGCCGCCGATTCGACCGCCGTATTGCCAAAATTTTCGTTTTGAGACGGAAGCACGAAAACATCGGCATCGCGATAAGCCTGCCATTTTGCAGTTTCATAGAGCGGCCCGACGAACCGAACACTTCGACTCAGATTCAACCGCCGAGCCATCATCTTCAGTCGAGCAAGGAAGCCGTCTCCTTCGTCCGGTCCGACGATCGCCAACACGCTGTTTTCGTTGCCAGGATTTCTGTGCCAACGCGAAAACGCATCAAGGAGCAAGTCCGGGCTTTTTTTTGACACCACGCGTCCCAGGAAAAGTACCACGCGCGCATCTTCGGGAATGCCCCAGATCCGGCGAAACTCGCCCCGGTTTGGAAGTCTTTCGGGCAACTCGATCCCATTGCGGCGTACTACGATTCGCGAAGCTGCCACGGCTCCTTCAATCAGCTCTTGGCGCTCTTGCTCGGACGTTGCGATCAAAAAGCGCGCGCCAGCCACCAGAGAATTGCCGAACACGCCATGGTAAAACCGCTTCAGCGCAATGTTGCGAACGATCGGACGGAACATCCCCATCGGCTCAAGTACATAGGGGACGCCTCGCCGTCGGCAGAAGAAACCCGCAGCCGGCCCCAGCCAATCATACAGTCCATAGATTTGCGCAACGTCAAAGCGATTCATGGACTCGCGGCAAAATCCGGCGATGCGCGGATTCAGCGTGACGGCACGGTAGTGGCCCACCGTGGAAAGGTAGATCACCTCGATGCCATCTTGTTCCGAGCGCCAGCCCCATTTGCACGCTTCGAACTTAACGCCCGCTCCTCGATAGTTGCGAACCCCGAGATCAGCGGTGAGAACCGTCACGCGATGGCCTCTTTGGGCCAAACCTCGCGCGAGCGCGCCGACTTTTACCACCGGTCCGCCCTTTTCCTGGAATGGGTAGTAGGCCTGAACCACCTTTAGAATGCGCACGGCGGATTCGCTTTCGCGCCACGAAACCAAATCGAATGGGCGGGATTCTAGTAGACGCTCTCAGAATACTACGCGCATTTTCACGAAGCCAAGTTCTCCCCCGCGAGCACGCAATCGGTCAGGATGCGTTCGAGCTCGTCCCGGAAAGTGCTGAACTGAAATTTTTGGCGGACGATTTCCGCGCCGCGGCGGCCCAATTCCGTGCAAAGCGCCTCATCTCGCAGCAGGCGGTCGAGCGCCTGGGCGAGACGCTCCGGATCGTTGGCCGGAACAAGCAAGCCGTTCACGCCGTCCTCGATCACGTCGACGCTTCCTCCGGCGGCGGCGCCCACTACAGCCTTGGAAAACGCCATCGCTTCCAAAAATACCAGCCCGAAGCCTTCCGCTGTGCTGGGCAAAGCGAACAAATCGGCCTGCGCGTAGCACGCGGCAATTTCCTCGCGGGAAAGATTCTCAAGGAAGTGTATGACGCCGGAAACGCCGAGATTACCGGCAAGAGCGCGCAGTCGAGGAAGATCGTCGCCGGAGCCCACGGCTACCAAACGCAAATCCGGGTGAGTTCCGCGGAGTTGCGCGATCGCCCCGATCAGCAGATCAACGCCCTTGTAGCGCTCCGATGCGGCCCAGCGTCCGACGGCCAGCACGACCCGGCCCCGTGGGAAGTCAGGCAACTCCGGCAGCTTGCCGCTGTCATCCGCCATCGCAAGAAAGCTGGGACTCAGGCACCAAGGCAGCTTGCGAATGCTCTCTTGGGGAACGCCCTGCACGGAGATCAGCTTGCGGATCGTGTCGCTGCTCGGCGCCAGGACCAGATTCGCAGCCACCAGCGCCCGGCGCCGCAAGCGCGGAAGCGGTTTCCACACTTCAACGCCATGGCATATCACGATGGTTTTCACCGAACGAGCTGTCCGCTGAATCCACCGCGCGGGCAACGCCAGATTCGGGTGCATCGCCAGGACGGCGCCCGCCGCCGGACCCTTTCCAGCGCGCGCATCAGCCATTCCCGATAGGACGAACCGCGTTTTCGCCCGTCCGAAGCCATGAAGCTCCAAGTCGCGTTGATCCGCGCGCAACAAATGCTTACCCGGAGAATCGTTCAGGCTCAGAAAATCCGTTTGCCAATCGTGCCTGCGAGCGATTTCATCGAGTGCTGCGGCAGTCAGCCTTCCAGCCGCTTGGATCCCGCCAACTCCAAGCAAGTCCGGAAACAAGCCAATGATTCGCTTCGTGGATGGAGTGAATTCTCTCACGCTCACAAGGATATGAGAAACGACTATCTGACTGTTTGCTTGGCGCTCGAGGTTCGACCTTTTTTTTGGCGCATGCTCTCTTCAAATATCGCCGTCAGTTGTTGGCCGTTGCGCTCCCAGGTAAACTCGCGCGCCTTCGCCGCGGCATTTTGGCCCAGAT
Source organism: Candidatus Acidiferrales bacterium (assembly GCA_035949735.1). Taxonomy (GTDB): domain Bacteria; phylum Acidobacteriota; class Terriglobia; order Acidiferrales; family UBA7541; genus Palsa-295. Next base: position 19,666 of record DASYZC010000079.1, read on the forward strand.
GTTCGCGAAACGCCCGATCTTCGCAGAGCCGGCGAATCATCGCCGCCAGGGACGCGGCGTCCGTTGGATCGTCAAGGATCAGCCCGTTCACGCCGTCGGTGATAATTTCCGCCGTCCCACACGAAGCGGAAAGAATCGCGGGGACGCCGCAAGCCATGGCCTCGACGGGCGGCAGCGGGCCGGTGTCCTCGAGCGAAGGTCCGGCGTACACGTCGGCGGCGGCGTAATAGAATTCAACGTCTTTTCGCGGCGGCAGGAAACGCACGCGCCCATTCAAGTTTCTCTCGTTCACCATTGGCAGGAATGGTTGCGGGTCCTCCTCGCCTACAAGCAGCAAGTCCACCGGCAGATCGCGCAGTTTCGTCATCGCATCCAGCAGAACGCGAATGCCCTTTTTGCGCCAGTCGTTGCCCACCATCAGCGCCGCTATTCGATCATTCGGCAGCTCCAACTGCGTTCTCGCGTCCCCGCGCAACGCCGCACGCCGGTCTCGATTGAAAGAACTGTGGTCGAGTCCCGGGTAAAGAACGTGCATGCGATTCCGGCGCTCGTATAGCTTCGTTAAATCATTGGCTGTCTTTTGGGCGAGCAGAACCAAAATCGTTTTGGCTTTTCTATAGACACGCCCCTCAAGCGCTATCACCAGTCGATAGTAGATTCGACGATGCACGAGCCGCGGCCAGGACCGCCATGGATTGCGCCCGAGCGTTAGTTCATTCTCCGCTCTGCGCAGGAATTCAGCAAAGACGATGTGTACGGAGATTACGTCCGCGTCGAGGCAGTTCGTTCCAGGCGTAAAAACAACATCTTGCCGCAAGCCGCGAAAGGTACGGTCCCAAGCCCGTCGGCAGTGATTCGCTGCGAACCACCAAAGAAAATTGAAAAGGTGGGGCCCCGGCAACTTGGAAATGCGGTGCCAGGTAATTTTGTGAAGGTCAAGACCTTCTAGCTCCTGGCTGTAGACGTGAATCTCGAAAACTTCGGTCAAACGCGAAATCCACTCAACCACGATCCGCTCGGTGCCGTGTCTTTTATCGAGAAACGGCGAAACAACCGCGAGGCGAGGCTTGCGTCCCACCGCGCTCACGCGTTCTTGCCTTGCGCCGTCGGCGGTGGGCCGAAACAGCAATTACAGGCGCTGCTCACGGCGTTGACAGAACTGTATCGGGGTTGACGGAATTTTCTAGAAGATCCGGCAGCCGGAAAAGAATTCCCACCAAGAGCCACAAGTACGCATTGCACATGTAATCTTGATAGGGCGATAGAGCGTTATAGGTAAAGGGATAGAGCAAAAAGAAGGCGTACCAAAAAATGGCGATGGCAAGGGGGACAAGCCTCGTTCCCTTTAACCGCCGCACAACTTTCCAGGAATAGTAGAGCAGCGCCGCCGTCCATAGTATCCACAGGAACGGAGCAATGATCCCCATTTCAATGATCAGTACTCCGTATCCCTCCTCGACCCACAAATTCGGTTGCGCTTGCCCGAGTGCCCGAGCGACGTATTGCATTCCGAGGGAGGCGGTGCCAATTCCATTCCCAACCACCCAGTTGGGCTTCTGAAAAACGGCTTCCAGATTGGCTATAGGGTAGTCCCAGGCCCGGCTTTCTCCTGCGTAAGCCGTACTGTTGGGATTTAACGTCTCGGTGTAAAAAGCGATCCGTGATCCCGCTGCGGCGGGGAAGAGCAGGATAAGAACGGCTAAGCCAAGAGCTCCCACGATGATCGAACGGCGAATCGCTCGAGTCAGGCGGTACGACTGTTCTTGTCTCCATTTGGCGCCCCATAAGAAACCAACAAACAGAACGCCAGCGCTCACACTACTGCCCACTACGGCCGTGCGAGAACCGCTCAATAGAGCTGCCCCCACCAACACGCCGATTACCATAAAAGTCAACTTGCGGTGCCGTCGGCCCGAAAGAAGAAAATACGCCGCCGCGCCCAGCAGGAGGATCATCATCAACACAATATAAAGCGCGTAGCGGCCCGAACTGACAAAAACAGAGTCGGGCAGAGTAAACGCCTGATTGGTTAGCGGCGTGACTTTGCCTAGGTTCCCGAGGTCGGCCAAGTTCGGGTCGAGTTTGGCCGGGTTCAGGAACTTGTTGCCCAGGATCGCCTGGGCGATTCCGAGCATCGCAATCACGCCCGCGAGCACGGCGTTGAATACTAGGAATTTTCGCAAATCCGCGTCGTTGCGGATCAGCGCGTATCCCACAAATAGGAGCGGAACATAATAGAAATAAACCTTGATGCCCAGCAGTCCGTACAAGATGTGGGGGGAGTTCGGGTTGAACATCTGCAGCACCCCGAGCCAGAAAAACAAGCTGAAGAAGAACCAAAATGGCGGACGAAACGTCTTTTCGCGGCCGCGTCCCACGGCAACCATGAACGAGACGTATACGATCAACAGAAGAACATCCTTGCCGAAAAAAAATACGGCGCCATTGCCCATGTACTTTCGGACGAGATCTTCGAAGAGAAGCCAGCCGACGAAGAGGTAAAAGCCCGCGCGCCAATTGCGGAGAATGGCGATAGCCACGGCGCAGCCGGCGAAACCGAGACCGATGAGAAACAGCATTCGGAGATCGCCTGCGACGATGACGTTGCCCACTTGCCAGGCCACGCACATTCCGAGCACACCTACCACGAAGCTGAGGAACATCTGATTTCGCAAGGCAGGGGCGCGCGCGTTCATCGGGTCTTTTCGTGGCTCCCGGTAATTCATTGTCAGCGGGCTCCGCTCATTTTACCTCAGCCGGTCTGGCACGTCTCACGCCGCCTGGAATCGCAGCTTTCATCCAGCGTTGTAGCGCGGACGTCTTGTTTTCAGTAAGGAGAGAAACGAGCCACGCAAACACGAGCACGCCCACTCCAATGAGGATAAGGAACACAAAATGCCGAAAGTCCGGCCGCCATCGATTAGAAGCAAGCCACGCTCGCAGGAAGAGTACCGCCGGAAAATGCAACACGTACAAGCTGTAGGAAAATCCCGCAAAAAAACGCGCGAGATTCGCGTAGCCAAAAGTCTGAGAAAAAAGCTTTCCTGAGCTGTTCAAGGGCGTCCTTTTGGGGTTGCAACCAACCATCGGTTATGGCCGATTAGCCTTAGCTCCGGCAGAAGGGCGCGCCACCACGCATTGGGCACCAACTGAACTCTGTAATTCGCGTGCCGCAAGATATCGATGCACTGCTCCTCAAGTTCTTTCGAGTGAACCTCGATGATCCACCGAACGTCTGAAAGGCTTAGGGTCTTGCGGGCGCCGCGAAGCAGCTCCACTTCTCCACCGTCGATATCGACTTTAATGAGGCAGGGCGAGAGGAGCGAATCTGAATACGCGTCGAGCGTCGTCGCGTCAGGCCCGGCGACCGCGCCGACAAATTGAGGCACGATTTGAAGCCGCAGATCCTCGGCCAATTGGTTGAGCGCCAGATTACGGCGAAGCTGCAGCAAGTCATCTACGGAGGGTTCGAACGCGATGGTATTGACGGCACGCGTTTTCGCCAGGAAGTAAAGCGTATACATGCCATCGTTGGCACCCACGTCGATGGCTGTGCGGATATCTTTGGAAAGGCTCCGAATCCATCGGAGCAGCTCTCTCTCTTGAAGGCCGAGCCACAACTGGGTGCGATGCTGGAAGTCCAGGTCCATGCGTAGACCCGAAAGCAATCCGGCGCGAATCGTCCGTGGAGCGGCCCCTTCAGGAAGAAGCCGCCGCTTCAGTCGCGACTTCAGCGCGGCGCGCGTCGCCATATACCGATCGTGTTTGAGCGATCGCCAGCCACGAGCATTACTATAGCCCTCTGAGCCCCATCTGTCTCCCGACAGAGCCTTCAAAATTTCCCATTAAGATGCAACCCAGCGCTTCGAAAATTCTCGCAGTTCGGAATTGAATCCAGGTGTGCCGACGGCAGCGGAGCGAGGGCGCGCGGACGAAAAATCTTAACGGCCGCTCTTGGCGGATCGATCGTTAGGTTGCCAGACAAAGCTGTTCCGAAAGTCGCGCCTATTTTCCGCTAACGACATTATCAGTGGTGTTCGTCTCCAGACCAAGCGATGCACAAAGAGATCCGGCGATGGCATCCCACGAGAAATATTTTCGCTGGGCGAGCAGGCTCCTTTTGCGCAAGGAAGCGCGCAAATCGGAGTCCTCGAGGATTTTAGTCAGCGCTCCGGCGAGAGCTCCCCTATCGCGGTAGGAAACGAACTCGATGCCTGCTTCCGCGAGCAGTGTGTCCTCGGCCGCGCCTCCATAACCAACAATAGGCACTCCGCTGGCAATGCCGGCCATCACGCTTCCGCGGCGCGGCGTGATCCTACCGCGCACGCAGAGCATTGCGTCGGCGCCCGCCAGAGTTTCCGAAATCTCGGCGGCGCTTACCAATCCGAGATTGCGAACTTCCACCGCCACGCCGCTAAACGCGCGTTCAATTTCTTCTTCGGCCTCGGCAGTTCCTCGTCCAACGAAGACCACTCGCATCGGCGTGATGTGGCCCGCCGCGCAACGCACCGCATACGCAATGTCGCCGACCTCGATTTGCATCTGGGGAGGCTCCGTAAGACAGAAAATAGCCACGCTCTTCGTCGCGCCGCGTTCTTCGCGCGTGAGCTCGGCACGCACCACGGGCTCGGGAATATTGGCCCCGATCGGGATAAAAATCGATTTGCGATCGCTTTTCGGCAGCCACGTGATTGTGGCCACGGGATCCACGAAGACGGGGGTTTGGCAACCTTCGTAGAGCTTGCGAATCACCCAATCCTGGCACCCGCCGCGGATTCGATCGATCGGGCGCGGCCAACGCTCGCCTTGCCGGTAGGGTTCATGAAATACCACCGCAGTGCGCGCGCCGCATCGTCGAAGCGTGCGCAGCACCATGATCGCCCAAAACGGAAACCCGCGCTTCGACCATCCCAGAGCCGTATATTGCAGCACCACCCAGCGGCCCTGCCACCCGGCTGCGTCCCGGCGCAGTTGCCGCAACGCACCCGCCCAGCCTCGATCAACCCAGTTTACGCGAGCCTGCGTGAGCTGCACGCCCCGCCGCGCCAGCGCCTCGCCCAAAAACGCGCAGTAGTCCTCCACTCCATCAACCGGGGTGTCACGCCGCCCAAGAAGCGCGATGCACTGCTCCTGGGGAGCAGCGCTGGCGGCGAGCGTCTCAGACGTGGGCACTTTTTGCACGGGAATTGCTTCGAGATTGGCGCATTTATGCTTCCAGTTGGTCACAATTAGAGAGCTGAATTTCGCAATTCTTGCTCTCTAAGCGGCTCATGCCACCAGTTCTGGATACGCGGCCTCGTGGGCGACTGCTCACCGAATACTCTGCTCGCGAGTCCGGACAAGCTCCACGAGCTCGGCGCTCCGGCGCGCCTGCGAAAAGTTCTCGGCTCGACGGCGGGCGCCCGCGGCAAGGCGAAGGCGCAGATGGTCATTAGTGAGCAAACTCCCTAATGCGTTAGATAGCGCCAAAGAGTCGCCCGGCGGAACAAGCAAGCCGCTTACGCCTTCTTCCACGAGTTCCTTCAGGCCGCCACCCGCGCTTGCCACCCCGGGTACGCCGCAGGCCATTGCCTCCAGCGCCACCAGCCCAAAGGGCTCATAGAGTGACGGCACCACCGCGATATCCAGCGAACTCCAGAATTCACGCATACGCGCGCGCGGCAAGGCTCCCACGGTTCGCAGCAGGCCGGCGTCTTCCATTCGCTTGACCAACGCAGCGCACTCCTCCGCGCCCGGGACCG
>DASYZC010000080.1:0-7880 GCA_035949735.1 Candidatus Acidiferrales bacterium
ACGATACCTTCGGGTTGTTCTTCGATAGCACCTTGGTGATCGCCGCCGTCAACGTCGTCTTCCCGTGGTCGATGTGCCCGATCGTCCCCACGTTTACGTGCGGCTTGACCCTCTCGAATTTCTCCTTCGCCATCTCTCTTCCTCCGCCTCAGCGCGCTTGAGTTAGATACCCTGGATTAGGATTTCAGTGCCTTGCCGGTCGCGCGCCCGATCACTTCCTCGGACACCGACCCCGGCGCTTGCTCGTAGTGCGAAAAGTGCATCGTAAAGCTACCCCGGCCTTGCGTGCGGCTACGGATCTCCGTCGCGTAACCGAACATTTCAGCAAGGGGAACCTGCACGTTGATGATTTCGCTTGCCGCGCGCGATTCCCGGCCCTGCAACTGTCCGCGCCGCGAATTCAGGTCCGCGATCACCGGTCCCATGTAGTCCTCGGGCACAACTACTTCCACGCGCATGATGGGCTCAAGCAGCTTGGGATTCGCCTTCTTGCAAGCGTCCTTGAACGCCATCGACCCCGCAATTTTGAAAGCCATTTCCGAGCTATCCACGTCGTGGTAGCTGCCATCCTCCAACACGACGGCAACATCCACCATCTCGTATCCGGCGAGAACGCCCGTTTCCATCGCTTCCCGCACGCCGTTTTCGATCGGCGCAATGAACTCTTTTGGAATTGCCCCTCCGATAATCTTGTCAACAAAAAGCAGGCGGTGTTCCTTATCGAAATGCCATTTACCACCCTTGCCCGCGACGCTTTTTGCCAGCTCGTCGATTTCATCCACGGACATTTCGTGCATATCCTCGTGGCTCGCACTCGGCAAAGGATGAACGGAAAGCTTTGCATGGCCGTACTGGCCGCGACCGCCCGTTTGGCGAATGTATTTCCCTTCCCCCGTGGCGACCTTCAGAATCGTTTCGCGGTACGCCACCTGCGGCCGGCCGACATTGGCCTGCACATTGAACTCGCGCATCATCCGGTCCACGATAATTTCCAAGTGCAGTTCGCCCATGCCGGAAATTAACGTCTGCCCGGTATCGTGATCGGTGTGGACCCGGAATGTTGGATCCTCTTGGGCCAACTTGCCCAATGCGTTGCTCATTTTTTCCTGATCGGCTTTAGTCTTGGGTTCGATTGCCACGGAAATAACGGGGGTAGGAAAGTCGATGTTTTCTAGGAGAATCGGTTTCTCTTCATCACAGAGCGTGTCGCCGGTTGTCGCATTCTTCAGCCCCACGCAAGCGGCGATGTCGCCCGCTTCAACCGATTCGATTTCCTCGCGCTTATTCGCGTGCATTCGCAGCAAGCGTCCCATCCGCTCGCGAGTTTTCCTCGTCGAGTTGTAAACCGATTGCCCCGTCTTCAGCACGCCCGAGTAAACACGGATGTAAGTGAGATGGCCCACAAACGGGTCCGTCATAATCTTGAACGCCAGCGCGGCAAATGGCTGGTCGTCCGAAGCGCGGCGGAGTTCCGGCTCAGTTCCATCGGTCGTCGTGCCTTCCACCGGTGGCACATCTACCGGCGAGGGCAAATAATCCACAACCGCATCGAGCAACGGTTGAACGCCCTTGTTTTTGAACGCCGACCCGGCGATTACCGGCACCAGCTTCAGCGCGATTGTTGAACGCCTCAGCGAGGTGCGCAACTCAGCGGGCTCAAGCTTATGCTGCTCGAGATATTTCGCGAGAATCGCGTCATCGTGCTCGGCGATGTACTCGACCACTTTTTCGTGGTGCTCTTTGTAGAATTCCGGGGTGAGTGCCGAGGCTTTCACCGCCGTCTCCAGCGCAGGGCGCGTCTTCAGATACGCCGCATCCCACAGTTTCTCGAGCGGCAGAACTTCGTATTCCGCGCCCAGCGTCTCGTCTTTCCAGACGATGGCGCGCTCGTCAATAAAATCGATGATGCCAATGAAATTATCTTCGCGGCCAATGGGATAGGTGATGGGAACCGGATGCGCGGAAAGCCTTTGCCGCATCGAGCGAATGGAATGATCGAAGTCGGCGCCGATGCGGTCCATTTTGTTAATGAACGCGATGCGCGGCACGCGATACTTGTCAGCCTGCCGCCACACCGTTTCCGATTGCGGCTGCACGCCGGCCACGGCGTCAAATACCGCAACGGCGCCATCCAGCACGCGCAACGAACGCTCCACTTCTACCGTGAAATCCACGTGGCCCGGCGTGTCGATGATGTTAATGCGATAGGACTTGTCGAAGCGCTTCCACGAAGCCGTTGTCGCGGCCGACGTAATGGTAATCCCTCGCTCGCGCTCCTGCTCCATCCAGTCCATCACCGTCGTGCCTTCGTGCACTTCGCCGATCTTGTAAGTCACACCCGTATAAAACAGGATCCGCTCGGTGCACGTAGTCTTTCCGGCGTCGATGTGCGCCATGATCCCGATGTTGCGAATCTGGCCGAGTTGTACTTGTCGCGCCATGATCAAAACCGATTCATTACCACCTGTAATGGGCGAAGGCCTTGTTTGCATCGGCCATGCGGTGAACGTCCTCTTTCTTCTTTACCGCCCCGCCGCGCCCGTTCGCGGCGTCCATGATTTCTTCGGCGAGCTTATCGATCATCGACTTTCCGGAGCGCGTGCGCGAATACAGCACCAGCCAGTGAATAGCCAGTGACTGCTTTCGGAACGGATTCACTTCCACCGGCACCTGGTAGTTCGCGCCGCCGACCCGCCGTGACTTCACTTCCAGCATCGGCTTGCAATTCTCAATGGCCTTCTTGAAAAGCTTGAACGCGTCGTCGTTCGTCTTCTTCGCCACCTGATCCATTGCGTTGTAAAAAATCGTCTGCGCGGTCGAACGCTTCCCGTCGTACATCATGCTCGAGATGAACTTTTGTACGAGATCGCTCCCGTACACCGGATCGCCCGGAATCTTGCGCCGAAGAACCCATCCTTTTCGTGGCATCGTTCCCTTCTCCTACTTCTGCGCCGCTTTCGGCCGTTTCGCGCCATATTTGGAGCGCGATTGCTTGCGATTGTCCACGCCCGCCGCGTCGAGCGTTCCGCGAATCACGTGATAGCGCACTCCCGGCAAGTCCTTCACGCGTCCGCCACGAATGAGCACGATCGAGTGTTCCTGCAAGTTGTGCCCGATCCCCGGAATGTACGTGGTCACTTCAGCGTGGTTGGTCAGCCGCGCGCGCGCCACTTTTCGCAGCGCCGAATTCGGCTTCTTCGGCGTCTGGGTATAAACGCGGATGCACACTCCGCGCTTCTCCGGACATCCATCCAGAGCCGGCGACTTCGTCTTCGCTCGGATCTGTTCGCGGCCGCTACGCACCAATTGTGAAAACGTCGGCACTTTTCCCCCCGGCTCCAAGCCGTTTGTCGTTGCGATTTCGCGCAGCACAAGTGCCGCTCGCGCGAAATTCTGCGAGTGCATGAACAGAAAAGGTCGCCAAACCTGAAGGAACTGCCAGGTACTCCGCTGACGCTTCACCCCAAGGAGTGAACTGCATCTTTCAGTGCGGAGAGGCTCGCACGGCTTTGCGGGGCTGGCGCCCCATTCCGGCCGCTCTTCTTCACCCCGTTCCTTTTTTCTGCGTTCCGGGGTACGAAGACTTCCCTTTCACCACCAGGCCACAATCGCCTGAAGACAACCGCAAGAGTATAGGTAAAAGGGCAAATTGTGTCAACACGATACTTCTGTGGAAATATGCAACGAAAAGACTTCCGTCCTCTAGCTCCTCCCGCTCCGTCGTTACTTTGGTGCTACACTTTCTCCGGAAAAGTCCCTTGATCCGTCGCGTTTGCCCCGCCGCAGGTCATCAGCATCGAGTTGTCGCGGGTTGCTTACCCCGCGCGTTCGGTACTGAGCGCTCGCATCAATAAGATAATAAATAACTTATTAAAAACACCCGTGCGCAGGCAGTTCGACAAACAGATTGCTCGAACTGATGCCGTCTGCTGGGCCATCATTCTCACTTACCCTCCAACCGTTGCCAATCTCTCACCGGTTTCCCGATACTTGCTTTACCAACCCCTGCAAACGCACCTAAACTCATGGCGCAAGATTTCAACAGGGAGCCCTAATGAACCGCCTCGGCCTCGCGCTCGTTTGCCTCTCGATCTGGCTGGGCTCCGCTCATGCTCAGGACCGTCCCACGCTGGTGCACCGCTCTGAATCCAAGCCGCCAATTCCTGCCGAGAAGCCGCCCGATTATTCCCGCGAGGCTTTTGTGATCGAGCAATATTCCACTACCGCCCGCTTTGAAAACGACGGCACAGGCAAGCGCGAAATCTCCGTGAAGGCGCGCGTTCAAACCGATGCTGGGGCGCAGCAGTTGAGTCAAATCGTGTTTGCCTACAATTCAGAGGGCGAGCAAATCGACGTTCGCTACGTCCGCGTCCGAAAGCCGGATGGCAAAGTAGCAACTGTCAGACAGGACGCCATTAAGGATCTGATCGCGCCCGTTGCGCTCACAGCCCCCGCCTATTCCGACTGCAAGGAGAAACAAATCTCCGTCGCGGCGCTGGCTCCAGGGGACACTCTCGAATACGAAATCTCCACGCGAATCGTGACGCCCCCGGCTCCGGGTCAATTCTGGTTTGAACACCGATTCCTCAAGGACTCGATTGTTCTCGACGAGCGCCTCGAAATCAGCGTCCCCGCTTCCAGAAAACTCGTGCTGAAATCATCCCCTAACTCGCGCTACCAAACCGAGACGGCAAACGGCCGCATCACATACCGCTGGAAACGATCGAATCTTGTCCACTTGCCTTCTGACTCTTCGGACAAGGAGCCGGAACAGCAGGTCGAAAATCCTCCCGATGTCCAGCTCTCCACTTTCGCCTCTTGGCAGGACGTAGCTCGCTGGTATGCGAAACTCGTTGCCAACCGCATCGAATCCTCGCCCGAAATCCGCGCCAAAACGCAGGAACTCACCCGATCGCGCGCGAGCGAAATCGAAAAAATACAGGCGATCTACGATTTCGTAGCGAAAAACATTCGCTACATGGACATTCCGTTCGGCACAGGTTCTTACCAACCCCATCTAGCGGCAGAGGTCTTCGCGAATCGTTACGCCGATTCGAATGACGAACGCACACTTCTCGCCGCGATGCTCGATGCTGCAGGGATTCCCTCGGAAACTGTCTTCACAAGTTACCGGCGCAAGGTGGATGCGTCGCTCCCCTCCCCGGCACAGTTCGATCACCTGATCACCGCCGTTCCGCTTCGCAGCGAACTTGTTTGGATGGATTCAACGCCCGGCGTAGCGCCGTTTAGGCTTTTGGCTTCGCCGTTGCGCGATAAATCCGCGCTTCTCGTGTCGGCGGACGGTATCGGTCAGCTCGTTAAAACCCCCGCCGATCCTCCTTTCGTCTCTACCCAAGACGTTCACATCGAAGGGCAGGTGAGTGATCTAGGCAAGCTCACGGCGCATGCACACTACACCATGCGCGGAGACGCCGAGTTGGTGCTCCGGCTCGCCTTTCACAAAACGCCCGAAGCGCAGTGGACGCAGCTAGGTCAAACAATTCTCTCCCTCGATGGTATCAAAGGTGAAGTAAGCGCCCTAAAACCAGTTGATCCGCTCGATACGCAGGATCCTTTCTCCCTGGATATCGCCTTCACTCAATCGAACTTCGTTGACTGGTCCGCCAAAACAGCCAAGACCGAGCTGCCGCTGCTGGCCATCGGCCTTCCTAGTGCGCCCGCCAAATCCTTTCAACCAATTCATCTGGGCAGCCCGCTCAACGTCAACGTCAGCCTAAAGCTTGGGCTCCCCGCAGCTTTGGCGGCTCAGCCCCCGGTGGGAACGTCGCTCACTCGTGATTACGCTGAATACAAATCGAGCTATCGCTACACGGAACAGACCGTCACGGCGCAGCGCTCCCTTGACTTCAAAATGCGAGATCTCCCCGCCTCGCGCGCGGGCGATTACGAAGCTTTCACGCGAGCGGTGACCAAGGACGAAACGCAGCCGCTCGCTCTTGAGAATACAACCCAAGGCGCACCCACGGTTCCCGCTTCAGCCACCGCGGACGAACTCCTCGAAGCCGGCCTTGCGGCCTTTAATGCGGGCAACGCCACCTCTGCGATTCCGCTCTTCGAGCGCCTGGTCCAGATAGATTCCCGCCACAAGGGCGCGTGGAACGACCTAGGGCTGGCCCGCCTCCGCACAGGAAATTACAACGCAGCAATTACCGCATTCCAAAAACAACTGGAAATCGACCCTTCCGACCAGCACGCCAATGACTATCTCGGCCTCGCCTATCAACGGCAGCGAGATTATCCCCAGGCAATCGCCGCTTTTCGCAAACAAACCGAGATGAATCCGCTCGATTCAGCGGCTCACGCCGCGCTCGGCGAAATTCTACTCGAACAACATGACTACCCCGCCGCTGTCCCTGAACTTGACAAAGCTACGATTCTGTCTCCGGAAGACGTCGGGCTGCGCTTGGCTTTAGGGCGCGCTTCTCTCAATTCCGGCGATGACAAAAAGGCGCTCGCCGCCTTCGAGGCGGCCGCGCAGCTCTCGCCCACTCCGCCCGTGTGGAACAACATCGCCTACAACCTCGCCGATCGCGCCGTAGATCTCGACAAAGCGCAGCACTATGCAGAATCCGCCGTTGCCGCGACAGAAGCGGACCTTCAAAAAATCGACCTCTCACACTTGACGCCTAAACCCCTGAGCGACGTCGCGAACCTGGGCGCTTATTGGGACACGCTCGGCTGGGTCTACTTTCGGAAGGTCGATCTCGCATCTGCCGAGCGCTACGTTCGTGCGGCCTGGATGCTCGACCAAGCTGGCGAGATCGGCGACCATCTGGCGCAAATCGACGAACAACTCGGACAAAAAACACGCGCCATTCACCAGTATGCCCTTGCCCTTGCCGCTCCCGAAGCTCTGCCGGAGACTCGCGCCAAACTGATTTTGCTGCTCGGGGGCAATACACAAATCGATGCTCTCGTCGAACAAGCCAGGCCGGATCTCGCGGCGCTTCGGCGGATTCCTGTCGGAAAACTTCTCCACGAAGATGCTCAGGCTGATTTCCTGATCTTGCTGTCACCCGGCGAAAAATCAGCACGAGTCGATGGTGTGAAGTTCGTCGGGGGCAGTGAGAAGCTCAAGCCGTTCTCGGATCGCCTGCGCTCGCTTAATTACGGAGTGGTGTTTCCCAAGAGCACACCCGCAAGACTCGTTCGCCGCGGCACGCTGGCATGCGCGGCCCAAACAGGTGATTGCACTTTAACGTTGATTCGTCCTGAAGATCTCGCCGCCGCTTACAAGCTGGCAAAGTAGAATGCAGCTGTGATTGAATGCGGGGCTCCCGGACCGACGGTTGGTCGAGCCTGGGAGACGGGCCGAAGAATCTCTCTTGGCACTACCAGGGAGACCTATTTAATTTCCATCACTTCTTTTTCTTTGGAGGCGGAAAGGTCTTCGATCTTCTTGGTTTCGGAGTGGGTAACCTTCTCAAGCTCATCGAGTGATCGCTTCTTTTCGTCTTCGCTGATCTTCTTGTCTTTCTCGAGCCTTTCCACGGCTTCTTTCACGTCGCGCCGTATGTTCCGCACCGCCGTCCGATGATTTTCGAGCACCTTGTGAATGTGCTTCACCAAGTCTTTGCGGCGTTCTTCGGTCAACGCCGGAATCGGGACGCGCACCACTTTGCCGTCATTCGCTGGATTCAGTCCCAAGTCGGACGTGCGGATAGCTTTGTCGATGAGCGGAAGGGCTCCAGCGTCCCAGGGCGCGATCACGATGCTTGCGGGATCGGGAACGTTGAGCGTGGCAAGCTGATTGATCGGCATCGGCGTCCCGTGGTAATCCACGCGCACGTGGTCCAGCAACGACACGTTCGCCCGGCCCGTCCGGACACCCGAGAGTTCCTTGCGAAAGTCCTCGACCG
>DASYZC010000081.1:0-9437 GCA_035949735.1 Candidatus Acidiferrales bacterium
GGCTCCTTCTTTGCCCCACTGACCTTAAGCGTAGTATTTACAATAGCATGAAAGGAAGTGGCATCGTGGTTGGTGTCCTCGCAGAAGCACTAGTACCTTCATGCTATCACGTCTAGCTAGCTGTACCATTGGCCGGGTCGCGCCCCTGTCCGAAGATGCAGGTGTTGGAAGCAGCGATTTCTAGGAGGCAGGGCGATGGAAGGTGGCTACGCAGTGTGGATGGGGCAACCGGTAGTTCTTCGAGTGGTGACGGGCAACCTGCGCGTGCCGTTGCGGGGGCGATTGCTCTCTGAAACGAACGATGTGGTGCGGCTGCGCATCGCCGATAGCTGGGACGTCGATATCTTCAAATCCATGGTCGTCGCGATCGAGCACGACAATCCGGTCTGCCTTCTTAACTAGGGGAACCAATGTCCGCTAGCGCCAGCATCAACCCGAGCACGAGTCAACTGGGAGGAATTGCCACGGGGAGTACCGCGGGTTGCAAGAAAGTCTGCATGCGGGAAACGTTTACGCTCGTGCGAGACATCATCATCGTTTTGGGACTCCAAGCGGTTTTCCGAACGATGATGCTGCTTCGGAAATTGAACTACTAGGGCGAAGTATTTTTTCGCGCCACCCTACGGCGAATTTTGCGGTTGAAACATTTTGGTAGCTTTTAGACGTTTCCGGCCCAGCCCCTCTCACCCCCGACCCGGGTCTCCCCCCTCACGACCCGGGTCTTCCTTTGCGAAGTTCCAGATTAAAGATTTTCTTGCTTTCCGCGAGGTCTAGCGTTCTACTCATGGACGCTCTTTTCGGTGCTCCGCTTCCTTTCGCGGCCCTTCTCGGCTTTCGTCAATGGCAGAGAGCACAATTTGGCAATTAGGGCGGGCATTCGATAGAAGCCAAGCTGAGGCCGCTTGACACTCTTCGTTCTTCGCAAACGTCTAGCCCGGCCGGCGGACACATCGCGCATATTTAATTTGGGACAGGTGCGATTTTCAATCCGAAAGCAGTGAGTTTGAGTGGCACAACTTGGGGCCCCCGCGAGGGTCAGGGGAGAATCTGATTAATGAGAATCGCCAGCGTCGCTAGCGCTTTTCCAAAGCACTACTACAGCCAGGATGTTCTTGTTGCGGCTTTGAAAAACGACTGGCGACACCGGCTCCCGAACCCGGATATCCTCGATCGCCTCGATGAAAGCATGAAAGTGCACGGGCGCTACACGGCCCGGCCCATTGAGTTTTATCTGAACCTGAAAACTTGGGGGCAGGCGAACGATGCATGGATCGATGTCGGCCTCGATATTGGCGAGCAGGCCTTGTGCCGCGCCATGGTGTCCGCCGGAATCCAACCGCGCGATCTGCACGCGCTCTTTGTAACTTCGGTCACGGGTATCGCAGCGCCTTCGCTGGATGCGCGACTGATCAATCGGCTCGGACTGTCTCCTAATCTCAAGCGTATCCCGATCTTCGGCCTTGGCTGCGTGGCTGGGGCCGCGGGCATCTCGCGCGCCGCCGATTACGTCCGCGGATATCCCGGCCAAGCGGCTGCGCTCTTATCCATCGAACTCTGCTCGCTTACGCTTCAGCGGGACGACATTTCCATGGCCCACATGATCTCGGCCTTGCTCTTTGGGGACGGCGCTGCCGCGACAGTCGTCGTGGGATCGGAAGTCGAATCGAGCGGTCCCGAAATTCTCGCTACCAAGTCCGTGTTCTACCCCAACACCGAACGCGTGATGGGCTGGGACATCTCTGAGAAGGGTTTTCACATCGTATTGTCGCCGGAAGTTCCCGATACGGTACTGCGGCACTTGGGCGAGGATGTCGATGCTTTCCTCGCCGAACAAGACCTCTGTCGGAGCGATATCAAGAGCTGGGTGATGCACACGGGCGGACCCAAGGTGCTCGAAGCCACCGCAACCGCCCTCGGCATCACCGCGAAGGATTTGGAGGCGTCGTGGGAGTGTTTGCGCAAAGTGGGAAATCTTTCTTCCACGTCTGTTCTTCTGGTTCTGGAAGATGTGTTCAAGCACCGCCGCCCGAACCCCGGCACACTGAGCATCCTGGCCGCAATGGGTCCCGGCTTCTGCTCCGAGTTAGTTTTGCTGCGCTGGTAGCTCGAGCGCGGCTTTCGCGTACGCCACTATCGCTGGCGAGCATAGCCGCCGTCCTCCTTCTTCTTCTTTCCTCGCCGCAATTAAAGGCACAACAGATATCCGTTGATCTCGATCCGGCGGGCACAACCATCGACTTCACACTTGGCGCAACGATGCACACGGTTCACGGCTCTTTCAAACTTAAGAGCGGCCACGTCGTATTTGGTCCCAAATCGGGCAGTGCGAGCGGCAGCGTGATCGTCGACGCGACCAGCGCCAACACCGGTAACACTTCCCGCGACAAGAAAATGCACGCGGAAATCCTGCAAAGCCGGAAATTTCCCGAGATTATTTTCACTCCGATGGGCGAAAAGGGTGAAATCGCGGAGCAGGGAACTTCCCTTGCGGAAGTCTCGGGAATATTCCGCCTCTGTGGCCAAGATCACCCCGCTACGCTCGCGATGACAGTCGAGCGCAACTCGGGCCATGTCAGCGCCCGCACCAACTTCGCGGTGCCTTATGTCCAGTGGGGACTGAAAAATCCGAGCACATTCCTTCTGCACGTCAGCGATACCGTCAATCTTCAGATTCACGCGACGGTTGCTATCTCGCCTCTATCGACTCGTCGCCAATGATCCTTCGCGCTTCGCAGTTTGACCCTAGTTCGTGCGCAGTCGTTTGCTTCGCTGCCTGTTCCCCAGTACTGTGCCTATCAAGTTACGTACTAAGGCAAACGCTGGATGTTATCCAAGCTTCACTCGCCCCAGACTCTGGTTGTTTATCCTAAGGAGCAATCAAAACGTGCCCTTCCGAATTATGATCGCCGATGATGAACCGCACATCCGTTCGGCCCTACGAACAATTGTCGAAAGCCATGAAGATTGGACCGTTTGCGGAGAAGCCGTCGATGGCATCAAGGCCATCGAAAAAGCCGAGGAGCTTCACCCGGACTTGATTTTGCTGGATGTCTCGATGCCAAACCTCGACGGTCTCAGCGCCACGCCCCAAATTCGCGAAAGAGTACCCGAGGCGGGCATTCTGATTCTTACCTTACACGAGTCCCTTGATCTCGCACGCATGGCCGCCAAGGCGGGCGCCTGGGGTTTCGTCACGAAATCACTTGCGTCAACCGACTTGGTCCCGACTATTGAGGCGTTTCAAGCATCGGTTTCGGTATCTCCAAGGTAGGGATGACCTTAGCTCGAAGAAGTCTTCCTCTTTCACAATTCGCCCTCCATAGAATGCAGTCAAATTTTGGCGATGTGCTGTTCCTCGCAATGTCGCTCTGGAATCGGCCGGACGGAAACTTTTTAGACTAGTGAGTGTTTGACTATAGTGAAGAGGAATCCAGAGGAGGTGGCGATGAGAACGCTGCTGAAATGCGCAAGTCTTTTGCTGCTGTCACTTTGCTTCCTAATGCCCGCGCCCTCTTCCGCGCAGGTTGTGATCTCAGTGAGAGTCGGTCCTCCAGCCCTGCCCGTCTACGCCCAACCTCCATGCCCTGAGGAGGGGTATCTGTGGACTCCTGGCTATTGGGCCTACGGCGACGATGGCTACTACTGGGTTCCGGGAGTGTGGGTCGCTCCGCCCCGAGTCGGCGTCTTGTGGACACCTGGCTACTGGGGCTTTGGCGGCGGACTCTATCTGTGGCATCCGGGCTATTGGGGTCCTCACGTGGGATTCTACGGTGGTATTAACTACGGCTTCGGCTACGGGGGCGTTGGCTTCGTTGGTGGACACTGGTTCGGTGGGCACTTTGCTTACAACACCGCTGTCGTCAACGTGAACAGGACCGTCGTTCGGAACGTCTACATCAACCGAACAGTCATCAACAACACGACGATAATAAATCGCGCCAGCTTCAACGGCGAAGGTGGTGTGATGGCGAGGCCAAGCACTCGAGAAGAATCCTACGAGCACGAGCGGCACTTTGAGCCTACTTCAAATCAGCTCTTGCATGAGCACGACGCGAGCCATGACCGCAATCAGTTTGCCTCCGCAAATCACGGCCGCCCCGAGACCGCTGCGATGGACTCGGTCAATGGCCGGCGCTTCAACCAGCAGGGCCGCATTTCGAATGGCATTTCCTCAGGTCAACTCAATGCGGGAGAGACGAAGAATCTAGAAGGTCGCGAGGCGCACTTGAACAGCGAGGTTCATAACGACCGCGCCGCGAATGACGGCAGGCTTACGCCGCAGGAACGCCAGCAAGTAAACCGGCAGCAGAATAATCTGAGCCACTCGATTTACGACGATAAGCACAACGCAGCCACTGCCCACTACGGTAACAATGAAGTCGGCGCGCGCCGCTACAACCAGCAGGAGCGCATTGCCAATGGCGTTCGCAGCGGCCAGATGACGGCGGGCGAAGCAGCCAGGGCCGAACACCACGAGCAAAACATCAACCGTCACATCGAGGCCGATCGCAGCGCCAATGGAGGCAGGCTGACACCGCAGGAACGCCATAACGTCAACGAGCGGCAAAATGCCGCCAGCCGGCAAATCTACAACGAGAAGCACAACGACCGAACCGCGCACGGCCGCTGAGGGGCGTGCGACGGGACGTGGCGCCAGGCCTTCGGACTTGGCGCCACGAAATCAGTTAAGTCTTCAGAAGTAGCTTTCCAACGGTCTCACGTCCCTCAAGCAGCCTGTGAGCCTCAGCTGCTTGCGCCAGCGGACGCATGCTATGGATGCGCAGCTTCAGCCAGCCTTCACGCAGCCCGGCAAACACGTCCCGCGCGCGTCCCAGCAATTCGTCGCGCGTAACTATGTAGTTGAAAAGCGCTCCTCCTGAAATCGTCAGTGCCTTGGTCATCAGTGAGTTGGGGCCCACGGGATCGGCCGGCCCGCTGGCCATGCCGAAAACGGTGGCCCACCCGCGATTCGCCAGCGCATCGAAGTTTTTCGTGAAGGTCGTCTTGCCCACGCCGTCAATGATGTAGTTGACGCCCTTGCCGCCCGTCAATTTCTTTGCTTCCTCGGCAAAATCCTGCCTGGTATAGACGATTACGTGATCCGCACCGGCCTCGCGGGCTACTTTCGCTTTTTCCTCGGTCGAAACCGTGCCAATCGCAGTCGCGCCCATGTGCTTCAGCCACTGGACGAGAAGCAACCCCATTCCTCCAGCGGCGGCGTGGACCAATACTATCGAGCCCCGCTTGATCGAATAGAATTCGTGCAACAAGTAATGCGCGGTCAGTCCTTGCAGAATTATGGCGGCTCCGTCTTCGAAGCTCACGTCATTCGGAAGCGGCGCCAAATTTGCCACCTTCACCACCTGGTATTCGGCGTACGATCCAATGCTCGACGTCGGGTAGGCTACGCGGTCTCCAACCTTCACTTCGCTCACGCCTTCGCCCGCGGCCTCGACCACTCCGGCGCCCTCAATTCCCAATGTGAACGGAAAGGGAATCGGAATCCGCGCGCTGCCGTTGCGAAAATAGATGTCGGCATAATTTACGCCTGCTGCGTGGACATGTACCAACGCCTCGCCTGGGCCCGGCTTCGGCCGCTCCAAATCTTCCAGCTTCAAGACGCCGGGATCACCATACTGCGTAACGCGAATTGCTTTCATATCGCTCCTCCTGAGGGCCGGCAATTATGAATTGGAATCTACGGCGTTATCAAGTCGAACCGTGGAGCCGGGCCGCGTTATCAAACGTTTCGTAGTAAGCTGTCGGTGCTTCAATACACCCCGGTTAGATACGGGACAGACCCTTCAGGGGGCCGACAAAATGAAAGTCGGAGCGCGCAATCGCATCGTCGGAAGAGTAATCGAGATCAAGAAGGGATCGCTGATGTCCATCGTGAGAGTCACGATTCCCGAATCTTCTCGCATGGCCTCGGTGATGACCATCGAGTCGCTGAAAGAACTCGGCATCAAAAAGGGAGACACCGTTGAAGTCGTTGTGAAAGCCGTGAACGTCCTCTTAATCCGAAATTAATGGTGCCGGTGTGTCCTCGCCGGCGGGTGAGGCGCCCTGTCTTCTGCGGGGCGTATTTTCGTCGCTTTCAGTGAAGTACCGTAGACGATTTTTCTTTACACCAACAGGTACTTGCGCGATTTCACCCCCTTGTGTAAAGATTTTTTTCGTATCCTCGGACTCTGCCCACATAGCCCGGGCATTCGATCACCGGCAGCCTCGGGTATTTCGGAAACGCGGGATCGCTCGCCGAAAGTTCGCAAAGGATGAATTTCGAGCCGCGCGCCGATTCAATTCGCCGGGCAAAACGGCACTTCGCGCACAGCCCGGCACGCTCCGTTTCGGAGGCCTCGTCGTCGGCGTTCTGCGGTTCCATGTGGGTCGCGTTCGTTCTACAAGTTCTCGTCCGTGACCAGCAGTTGCTTGGCCCGTTCCGCCGCTTTCATCACTGCCTTGATCAGCGTCACGCGAAGCCCGCCTTCTTCGAGTTCAAGGATCCCGTCAATCGTGCATCCCGCGGGAGTTGTAACCGTATCCTTCAGCAGCGCCGGGTGATGGCCCGTCTCAATCACCATCTTAGCCGCACCCAACGCCGTCTGCGACGCAAGCAGCGTGGCGAGTTCGCGGGAAAGCCCGGCTTTCACCCCGCCCTCGGCCAGCGATTCCAGAATAATGTAAATGAACGCCGGCCCGCTGGCGGATAAGCCAGTGATGGCGTCCATGTTTTTTTCGTCCGTCACCACAGTTTTGCCCACCGCGCCAAAGAGCCTCTCCGCCGTGTCCACATCCTTCTGCTCCGCAAATTTTCCCTTGGCAATTGCCGTAATTCCTTCACCGACCATCGAAGGTGTGTTCGGCATCGTCCGGATCACCGGCACTTTGCCCTTGAGTCGCCGCTCGATGTAGTCGGTCGGCACGGACGCTGCTATCGAAATCAGCAACGTCTTGGCGCTCAGACGGTCGCGAATCTCGTCCACTACTTGCGCCACCGTTTGCGGCTTCACGCACAAAAGAACCACGTCGGCATTCTTCACCGCCGCGCGGTTATCGCTGCTCAACCCAACGCCCAGCGCCGCGCCATTCTTGCGTTCGCGCGCGGGATGCTGCACCGTCGCAAAAATATTTTGGGCCGGCACGAGCCGTTGTTTCACGAACGCCTCAATCAGTATGCCTCCCATTTTCCCCGCGCCCAGCACGGCCAGCCGCATGCCGCTCTTTGAATGTGCCATTTGACCTCTTTCGCGCCACCTGTTCGTTGTGCGCAAATCGCATGGATGATACAGGAGCAATTTCGGATACGGAAGATTATAGCGATTCGGCAGACAGCGATCATTAGATCAAGTGCGAGCACCGGCCTGGCCGCCTTGCGCCGCTCAGCCCTTGAATGTATATTCGCGCTCGTCGGGGAAGAAGCACGGCAGGAAATCCATGGTGCAGGTGATCAGTCTCGAAAGCGTCCCGATGGTCGAGCGGCCGAATATACGGGAGGGGACTCTGCGCTCCCGCCGCCTTCTAACCGGAGAGCCCGGCACTCCGGGCAATTTCTCGCTGCAACTTTCCTCCACACCCACCTACTATTCGCCGCGCCATCGCCATAATTTCGATCAAGTGCGTTTTCAGCTCCAG
The DNA here is from genome assembly GCA_035949735.1 of Candidatus Acidiferrales bacterium. Classification (GTDB taxonomy): domain Bacteria; phylum Acidobacteriota; class Terriglobia; order Acidiferrales; family UBA7541; genus Palsa-295. The sequence continues at coordinate 7,636 of DASYZC010000081.1, forward strand.
GGCGACTTCGATTTCTCAACCGACGGCATCATGAAGCCCGGCTGCGTCGCATATTTTCCCGAAGGCACATACTACGGACCGCAATCGAGCCCGTCGCCCAGCGAAACTTTGGTCCTGCAGTTCGGAGGAGCAAGCGGCAACGGATATCTCTCCGCCGAGCAATTTGAACAGGCAACGGCCGAGCTCGCCCAGCACGGAACATTTGCCAAGGGCGTTTACACAACGCTCAAGCCCGATGGCGGGAAAACTAATAAAGACGCTTATGAAGCCGTTTGGGAACGTGTAAGCGGCCGGCCGCTTGTCTATCCCCGCGAGCGCTATCTTCATCCAATTTTCATGGACCCGGCAAGCTTCGATTGGGTCCCGCTAGCGGACCAGCCGGGCGCGGACTGCAAGCATCTAGGAGAATTTTCGGAACTGCGCACCAAAACTGCGCTCTATCGCATCGCCCCCGGCGCCAACCTGCGTCTCGCCGGCCATTCGATTTACTTCGTCGCCGCAGGCTCCGGCGCCGTCGCCGCTCAAGCTTTTCGGCAACACGCAACGATCCATCTGCACGAAAGCGAGCAAGCAATCGCCACGGCCAGCGAGCAAGTCGAGCTTTTGCAAATCGGCCTGCCGCGCTTTTCCTAACGCGCAGTGAGCGCACACTGGCAGCGCCGCCCCCTCGTTGTGTTAGCTTTGCGGCGAAGCCGGAAATAGGGTAACCTCCCGCTCATATCTATCGTTCAGGTGCATCCAAAATGAGGCATGCGACAAAAATTCCGTTGGTCGTGATGGCGCTGGTGTGCGCAGTGGGCGCGGCCAGAACTGCGGTCTCGCAGACAACTTCCGCGACCGCCAGTTCGTATCAATTCGATATCGACGCCGCCAAGAAATGGGTGGACACGAACCTTGACTTGCGCAGCGGCGAAAAAATCCGCTTCACGGCCACTGGAAGCGTCACCTATCCCGAGGGCCCGCAAGGAAAGCCTCCGGCCCGGACCTTTGGCCCCGAGGGGCTTGCGCGTGGCTGGAGCGACCTGATTCACCAATACGCCGTATCGGACGGAGATCACGGAGCGCTGATCGCGGAAGTGGGTTCAGGCGACGCGGCGCAGCCTTTTTTAGTGGGCGCGAGCAAGGAATTCACCGCACCGGTGGCCGGCAGGTTGTTCCTCGGAATTAATCAGAGCTTGAAGGATGCGGGAAGTGCCACGGGTAGTTTTCACGTGACCATCGAAGTGCTCGACCCGGGATTGACCACGGCGGCTGCAAGCACGGCCGGTGGTCCGGCCGAAACGCCCATCCCTTCGATTACTGCCGCGCTTCTCGACGAAATTCCGCGGCGCGTGAGCGATCCCCAGAATAATCCGGGCGATATGGTCAACGTGCTCATTGTTGGGACCGAAGATCAATTGGTTCAAGTCTTTACCACTGCCGGCTGGGTGCACGTTGATGCTTCGGTGCAGGGAACCGTGCTGAGCGCGCTTACCGACTCTCTTCAAAAAAAGGATTACCTGACGATGCCGATGAGCGTTCTCTATCTCTTCAAAAGACCGCAGGATTATGGGTTCGCGCATGCCGAGCCGGTGAAGGTGGCCATGTCCCGGAATCACCTGCGTGTTTGGAAGTCGCCGTACCAGGTTGCAGGCCGGCCGCTTTGGTGCGTCGCCGCCACACACGACATCGGTTTCGAGCGCGACCAGCGTAACAACGGCGTCACGCATAAGATCGACCCGGCGATCGATGGCGAGCGCGAGTACGTCAATGCGACTCTCTCCGGAACCGGCTTGGTGGCCGCGAGGGCGCACGTGACCCCG
>DASYZC010000082.1:0-2755 GCA_035949735.1 Candidatus Acidiferrales bacterium
CTACTTCAAACTGGCACTGCGCCCTCGCCTCAAGCGCGGGCAACCGATCACCCTCCAATTCCGCCACAAGGATTACAAGCCGCTGGATCTCACCACTACGCTCGACCATAAGCTCTACGTGATTCACATGGTCGCGCTCCATCAGGAGGCAGTCGCGCCTTCCGATCGCCCGCTCATTCCTCTCTCCAACGTGTTCGTTCGGTATTCAACGGAAACCACCACCTCAGACAATATCGGCACCGGGCTTAAGACGTTTCGAGTGGAGAATACCGGCAACGTTCCCTGCAATGGCCGCGCGCCATGTTCGCCGGACGGCAGGTGGAAAGGCGCGATTGCCTCCACATCGCTCGATGCAGGCGTGGGAAACACATATGACGACGCCCGGCTTTCCTGCATTGCGGGCCCGTGTCCCTTCACCAGAATCGTGTCCGACAATTTTTCTCACGGAGGACGATATATCAGCGTATCCATCCTCAATTGGTCCGATACCACCACTTTCCTGCTGCAAGCGGAGGTATTTCGAATCCAAATCAGCAACATCGTCCGTGAAAGCTATCCCGTTATTTTCGGCAATTCGCTGAACTTCACGCTTCCCGCAAGCGCCGAGGGCCCCAGCCTGGAGGCCGAAGAGAGCGGACAGAACATTGTGTTTCCATTGGGACCATCGCCCGCGCTCAGCTGGGCCGATTGCAACGTGAGGGTTGGAAAGGACCAATCCAAGTCGTATCGCTGCGAACTCAAGCCCGGTTATCAGTTTCGGTGAGTCCGCTGCGTGGGCGTTCTTCCAGCCTGTCCGTGCGCTGCTTTCGCTTTACCTCGATCCAGTCTATCGTTGGGTACGGTCGAGTACGCGAAGTCGGGTGGAACCGTTCATGACTTGCGGATCCAGGTTTTCTCGTGCTGGGTGGTTTCTGTTGTCAGCAGCGATTCTGCTGCTGGCGACTCCCGCAAACCGCGCGCTCACAGTTCTTCCACCGCCGCCTGCTGTCTCCAGCAATTCGTTTCAATCGCTGGACGATATCCTCCACTACATCTCCGACGATTGGACCGGCCTAAAGCGCTCGCTCACCGACTGCAATACCTACCAGGACGTCAAAACCAAAGGCCAGCCCACCCTCTATCTGCCCGCGGACGTTTCCACTTCTCCCGCCTTGACTCAAATGCAGCAGCGCTGCCACGTGCAGGTGAAACATCTTCCCGCCAGTCTTTCCGAGGAAGACGCCGGCAAAATCCAGCCCCACGGCCTTCTCTACCTGGAAAATCCTTACGTCATTCCCGGCGGGCAGTTCAACGAGATGTACGGATGGGACAGCTACTTCATCATTCGCGGATTGCTGCGCGACAATCACCGCGACGTCGCCAAAGGAATGGTCGAAAACTTTTTTTACGAAATTCAGCGTTACGGAGGAGTCCTCAACGCCAACCGCACTTACTACCTCGGCCGGTCCCAGCCGCCTTTTCTCAGCTCGATGATTCTTGCCGTTTACGAGGCGGATAGCGCCGCCGGCCATGCGGACCTTCAATGGCTCGCGCGGGCCTATCAGTTTGCCGTCAAGGACTACGACCAGTGGACCAAAGCGCCGCACTTGGCCGGAGACACCGGCCTATCTCGCTATTTTGACAATGGCGACGGCCCGGTTCCCGAAATTGTGGACGATCCGGCCAATTACTATCGCGGCGTTGCGCAATTTTTCTTGAATCACGAAGGCGAAAAAAGCCCGCATCTCGCCCTAGTCGGAGCAAAACAGCCCCAACCTGCGGCCTTTCCGCCGGTCTTCGATATCGAGTTTTGCCCTCCAGGCGCAGCAAAAAATCAAAATACCGGTTGCCATCAGGATCGCGTCGAGCTGACCGCCGATTTCTACAAGGGTGATCGCAGCATGCGCGAGTCCGGCTTTGATGTAACCTTCCGTTTCGGTCCCTACGGTGCGGATACGCACCGCCTTGCGCCTGTTTGCCTCAATAGCTTGCTCTTTAAAACTGAGAAAGATCTTGAGCAAATCAGCATGCTCCTCGGCCACGCGGATGAGGCTCGCGAATGGGCGAACAAAGCCGCGCAGCGCCGCGAAAAGATTTTCAAATATCTCTGGGATCGGCGCCGCGGCATGTTTTTCGACTACAACTTCGCCACCGGCACGCGATCGACGTATGATTACGCCACGACGTTCTACCCCTTATGGGCGGGACTCGTCTCCGATGACCAAGCGCGCGCTCTGGACGCCAACCTCCGCCTTTTCGAGCAGCCTGGCGGACTGGCAATGAGCGCGCATGAGAGTGGCGCTCAATGGGATTATCCCTATGGATGGGCGCCCATCCATTTACTCGCCGTTGAAGGTCTGCGGCGCTACAAATTCAATGCCGATGCCGACCGCATCAGCTTCAAATTTCTCACCACCGTTCTGAAGAATTTCCGCCGCGAACACACCATACGCGAAAAATACAATGTGGTTTTGCAGTCTGCTGAGACACATGTTGTGGTTGGCTATCATCAAAACGTCATGGGCTTTGGGTGGACTAATGGAACTTTCCTCGAACTCTTACACGAATCCCCGGGGCGAGCTGCTCGACTCAAGGAGGAATAACAATCGATGAGCGCCACCACCGTTTCCACCAGGCCGGGCAGTGCGGGCGGCTTCGTTTACGTCGCGGCTGCGTTTGCAGGCCTCGGCGGTTTGCTTTTCGGTTACGACACCGGCGTGATTTCCGGCGCCGAGCTGTTCCTGAAAAAGGACTTCACGCTTACATCCTTCGCGCT
>DASYZC010000083.1:0-4159 GCA_035949735.1 Candidatus Acidiferrales bacterium
GAAAAACGTGCCTGGCGCCGCAGAACGCATGCGGGCTGGGGATTTGGTCTTCGGCAATATGGATACCTTCCTGCTGTGGCATTTGACGGGTGGCACGAATAGCGGCGTTCATGCGACGGACGCGACGAACGCGAGCCGCACGCAATTGTTGAATTTGAAGACGCTGGATTGGGATGAAGAGTTGCTAGAGGCGTTTGAAATTCCGCGAAATATCTTGCCGCAAGTGCGTTCGAGCAGCGGAGTGTACGGAACAGTGACGGCGGGCCCGGCGAAAGGCGTGGTAATTGCCGGCATTTTAGGCGACCAGCAGGCGGCGCTCGTCGGCCAGGCGTGTTTTCGGCGCGGCGAAGCGAAGAACACTTATGGCACGGGATGTTTTCTGCTGATGAATACAGGGGAGGACGCGGTACCCTCCCAATTCGGTTTGTTGACGACCGTCGCCTATAAGTTTGGAGCCGAGCGGCCCCGATACGCTCTGGAAGGCAGCATTGCGATCACCGGTGCACTCGTGCAGTGGCTGCGCGACAATCTGGGGCTGATTAAAAAGAGCGCAGATATAGAGTCTCTGGCGAAGACCGTCAAGGACAATGGCGGCGTCTATTTTGTGCCCGCGTTTTCGGGACTCTACGCTCCGTATTGGAGAGAATCGGCGCGGGGTGTGATCGCAGGTTTGACGCGCTACGCGAACAGAGGTCATCTTGCACGCGCCGTGCTCGAAGCGACGGCATATCAAACGCGCGAGGTCGTCGAGGCAATGGAAAAGGACGCGAAGACTCAGTTGACGACCTTGCGTGTGGATGGCGGAATGGTTGGAAATGAAATGTTGATGCAATTGCAGAGCGATATCTTGAACCGCGAAGTCGTGCGGCCGAAGGTGGCGGAAACCACCGCACTCGGCGCAGCCTACGCGGCGGGACTCGCTGTGGGATTTTTCAAAGGAACGGAGGAATTGCGGTCCAATTGGCAGGTGGATCGAACATGGAAGCCCGCGCTCGGCGCGGAAGAACGCGAAAAGCTTTATTGTCAGTGGAAAAAAGCGGTCACCAAATCCTTTGATTGGGTGGATTGACATTGAAGACAGTAGACCGATCGCTTGGGCGGGTCGAACGAAAGGATGCGTGAAATGCATTCACCATTTGTCGGCGAGTTCGTCGGGACCCTTGTCTTAGTTCTCCTCGGCGATGGCGTTGTCGCGAATGTGCTGCTGAAACGTTCCAAGGCCGAAGGTGCCGGATGGATCGTCATCACTGCGGGCTGGTGCTTCGCGGTATTGGCGGGTGTTCTTGCAGCGGTTGCTTGTGGAAGTAGCGATGCTCACATCAATCCGGCGATCACCCTCGGATTTGCCGTAATCACCGGGAACTATTCAAAGATCGCGCCGTTCATCATCGCCCAAATGTTGGGTGCTTTTGTCGGGGCAGTATTGGTCTGGCTCCATTTCCTGCCCCATTGGAAGGAAACCTCCGACGCTTCGTTGAAACTCTCGGTATTCTGCACGGCACCGGCGATCCGCGCCCCCATTTCAAATCTTGCCAGCGAGATTATCGCTACGTTCGTTCTCGTATTCGGGGCTGCCGCCATCGCGTCAAAGAGCGTGGCGGGAGTTGCAGGTTTGCCTTCGGGACTCGGCGCGTATCTCGTATCGTGCCTCGTTTGGGGAATCGGGCTTTCTCTGGGCGGCACAACGGGGTACGCGATCAATCCAGCCCGCGATTTGGCCCCTCGCCTCGCCCACGCTGTGCTTCCCATCGCAAGCAAGGGCCAGTCGGATTGGGGCTACGCGCCTGTTCCGGTTATCGGTCCACTGATCGGAGCGGCTCTCGCCGGAGTGCTGATTCGTATGCTGCGTTTCTAGATGGTTATTACGCTGAGGTTGAAAGGGGATCACATGAGAGATGCGAAGGGCGATTCAGGCAATCGGCAGCACCTTCCTCCCGCAATCCTGTTTGTGATCGCCGCAGTCTGTTGAAAGCCTCGCTGCTGGGAATAGGTGGGACCGTCATGCAAAGGCTTTCCAGGTCATGGGTGGTCGCAATCGTCAAGACCACTGCACCGGACACACACGGAACCGCGGCAGCCTAAAATCTACATAATACATTGATTATAAACCTGTTACGATCTTGGAGGCGGGGGGAGTTGAACCCCCGTCCGAGAAGCCTTGCCACCCGAAGACTACATGCTTATCCCGTTCCGAAGGTTTCGCCGGAGGAACTCAGAGCGGGCAAGACGCGCCCCCGACTAGTCCGATGATCTCGCCGCCTCACTACGGACCGAAATGCGACGGCCAGCCTACTGTGTGACGCCTCATCTCAACCGCGTAGGCGACGCTTGAGGAGACGCGCTACCTACTTTTGGTTAGGCAGCGAGAGCCAACTGTGAGTTGCCAGTTGTGTTGTTCCACCCGATTGCGGGCAGGTGGCGCCCGGCATGCCTTCGGGCTGCGACAGCTTCCGTCGAAACCGTGTCGCCCCCGTCAGAACTATCAGCATACCATTCTCCGCGCATCACAGGCAAAAAGCGCAAACTAGCCGCACTCAAATGGAAACCTAACGCAGACCACGAAAACGTAGCGCGCCCATACAAAACCAGGCTAGTGTCCTACCATTCGATCATGTTCTGATAGTTATCACTGTCTACAGGAATTAGTGTATTCCCACCCTGTCTCTCGGGAACTACGATGTTCCGTTAAGTCCGGTGTTTTGAACGGTCATGTCGATGTTCGCCAGGCGCCACTCTCGTCTTGCCTGCGGTCTGCGCGGGGATTGAGCTTCCGGCGGAATGGTGATGAGTGCGCGTTTTAATTGTTGATGACCACGAGATCGTCCGACGTGGAGTTCGCTCCCTTCTTCTTTCGCAGGCGAACTGCGACGTCTGTGGCGAAGCGGTTGACGGCCTGGATGCTGTCGAAAAAGCCAGGGAATTAAAGCCAGACGTAATCGTTATGGACGTCAGCATGCCAAACCTAAACGGCTTGGATGCAACCCGCCAGGTCCGCCGCATTCTCCCTCAAACCGAGGTCCTAATCCTTAGCCAGCACGATTCGGCTGAGATGGTACGTCAGGCATTTCACGCTGGCGCTCGCGGATATGTCGTGAAGTCGTCGATTTCCCGGCAGCTCGTGGCCGCCTTGGATAAGGTCAGCCGTCATGAGCCGTTCTTTGACAGCGGAGCCGTAGAAACTCCTTCATCATCGAGTCCGCTTGGCGTGCGAGATATCTTGCAGCGTAGTGCCGCTCTGGAACAGGCCCTGCGCGATAGCGAAGAACTCTATCGCTCGACCTTTGAGAAAGCGCCAATAGGAATTGCGCACGTAAACCCCGATGGCCAGTGGCTACGCGTGAACAAACAGCTCTGCGACATTGTTGGCTACACCCAAGAAGAACTCCTCCGCCTCAAATATCAGGACATCACCCATCCCGAGGACTTAGCAGGAGACGTTGCCAGAGCCGAGGAGATAATAGCTGGGCGTTCCGACCGATATGTAATGCACAAGCGGTACGTGCGGAAGGATGGCTCCATTGTTTGGGTCAACCTAACGGTTTCGTGCGTTCGCGACTCAGATCGCAAAGTAAAGCACTTCATATCGATCGTCGAGGATGTAACGGGACGCCTCGACGCGGATGAGATACGTTTTAGGTTGGCTGCCATTGTTGAGTCTTCGGACGACGCGATTATCTCCAAAGATCTGGACGGTGTAATCACGACTTGGAATGCTGGTGCCCAGCGAATCTTTGGCTACGCCCCGGAGGATATTATCGGTCGCAACACTATGACTATTATTCCCCCAGAACTGCAGGAGGAGGAAACGCGGGTCTTGCAACGCCTAAGGTGCGGAGAAAGAATCGACCATTTCGAAACCTCCGGAATCGCGAAAAACGGGAGCCGGTTGAACATCTCCCTGACAGTGTCTCCTGTCAAGGATTCTCGTGGCAAAGTGATTGGCGCCTCCGCTATCGCCCGTGACATCACGGAACGCAGACGCGCGGAGGAAATGGGTTTCAAAATTGCCTCCACCCTAGAGGAAAGCGAGAAGCGCCTGCGTGCCGCGTTCAGTCAGACGTATTCGGTTTTGCTATTGCTCAGTACAGACGGCACGGTTTTGGAAGCAAACCGCGCAGCGTTAGAGGGCATGGGTTTCACGCGAGATCAAGTAATCGGA
>DASYZC010000084.1:0-22385 GCA_035949735.1 Candidatus Acidiferrales bacterium
AGGCTACGACATCGTGAGCGGCTGGCGCGTTGAGCGCACGGACCATTGGCTCACGCGGCAACTTCCGAGCCGGGTTGCCAATCGCATTATGGCCAAACTCTCGCGCGTCGATCTCCATGATTTCGGAACTACATTCAAGGCGTATCGGCGCGAAATCCTTTCCGAGATCCATCTTTATGGCGAGCTCCATCGTTTCATCCCGGCGCTGGCGAGCTGGGCGGGTGCATCTGTAGCCGAGGTGCCGATCACGAATATCCCTCGTAAAAGCGGGAAATCGAATTACGGCATCTCGCGCACGATTCGCGTGCTACTCGATCTGGTGAGCGTGAAGTTCCTACTCGATTATTCGACGAAGCCCCTCCAACTGTTCGGCCTTGCAGGGCTTGCGTGCCTGAGCGGCGGTTTCGGTATCGGCCTGTGGGTTTTTGCGCGCAAGGCATTGCTGGACGAGGGCCTCCTCGCCAACCACGGTCCACTTATGATTCTCGGCATGGCTCTGGTGATGGGCGGCATCCAGTTCATTGCCATCGGCCTGATTGGTGAGCTGCTGGCTCGCACATACTACGAGTCGCAGAACAAACCTGTCTACAATGTGCGGGAGTTGCGCGGCCGCCGCGCTAAAGCCGACCGCACCGAGCCCCCGCGAAGAGCTGGAGCTGGCCGGTAGCGTGCCCCGTATAGACCTTACAATTGGCTCGCCGGATCATCCGTCGCAGTTCTGTGGTGGCACGTACCCTGGCTGTATCGAGGAGGGAAGATGAAGATTGCTGTTCTTGGCGGAGATGGCTATTGCGGTTGGGCTACTGCGTTATACCTCTCCCAAAAGGGCCATTCAGTGACAATTGTCGACAGCTTTATCCGCCGCCAGTGGGATTTCGAACTCGGCGTGCAAACACTGACTCCCATCCAAGCGCTGCCGGATCGCCTTCGCGCCTGGCATGAACACACGGGCAAAACAATCGAGCTTCGCATTGGCGACGTGACCGATTATGAATTTCTGGCTGAAGCGATCAGGGAATTCCAGCCGGAAGCCGTGGTCCATTTTGCCGAACAGCGTTCGGCGCCGTATTCGATGATTGACCGCAGGCACGCGGCTTCGACGCAAGTGAATAACGTGATCGGGACGCTGAACCTGCTCTTCGCGCTGCGCGAATTCGCGCCCGATTCCCATCTCGTCAAGCTCGGCACGATGGGCGAGTACGGCACACCGAATATTGATATTGAAGAAGGCTACATCGAGATCGAGCACAACGGCCGCAAAGACATTCTTCCTTACCCAAAGCAGCCCGGCTCTTTCTATCATTTGTCCAAGGTGCACGACAGCCACAACATCATGTTCTGCTGCAAGGTGTGGAAGCTGCGCGCCACCGATTTGAACCAGGGCGTGGTCTACGGAACTGTCACCGACGAAACCGCTCTCGATGAGGCTCTGATCAATCGTTTCGATTACGACGAAGTGTTCGGAACCGTGCTGAACCGCTTTTGCGTCGAAGCGGCAGTTGGGCATCCACTGACGGTCTACGGCAAGGGCGGGCAGACGAGAGGCTTTCTGGATATTCGAGACACAGTGCGCTGCGTCGAGATTGCGTGCACGCATCCGGCCGCGCCCAGCGAGTTCCGTGTGTTTAACCAGTTTACCGAACAGTTTTCGGTGTTGGATTTGGCCCGTTTAGTTCAAGCGGCGGGAAAGAAGATGGGACTGAAAGTTGAAATCGATCACATTCCCGATCCTCGCGTGGAAGCTGAAGCTCATTATTACAACGCGAAACATTCAAAATTGATCGATCTTGGCTTGCAGCCTCATCACCTTTCCGATTCACTGCTTGATTCGCTGTTGAATATCGCCATCGAGTATCGCGATCGGATTGATGCGTCTTTGTTTCTGCCCCAAGTCAACTGGCGCAATGCGCGCAATGATCGCCACCGCCAGCTGGGCGCGCCTACTCCTTCGATCTCAGAATCGCGGCGCTAGCGACGGGCGGCTAGGAGGAGCCCGGCGCGCGGTCCGCGGCTGCAATTGACTGGCCTTTGTTGATTCTCTCGCAAACCATGCGTGCCGCTTTCACAGCGCCCACGACCTTTCCAGAAAAAATGTGCAGTTCGCCTGGCGCCGGTTCCTGCACATAGAGCGTCCGCCGGTCCTGCGCCGGATTATCTTCCACCACACGGATTGTGAAGCGCGATCCCAGATACACCGCGTCTTTCGACGCAGGGACGGCGAGAGCGGAATCGTTCCTCATTGCGTCGAAGCGGCTGAAGTTGATGGGCGCAAAGTTCGGGCCGTTGAGGAGGCTTGCGTACGGCTCGGGAATTGCTTGTTTAGGGTCCGTTGTCGTCCAGTGATTTGTATTCTTTGCGGAACCGAAGAGCGACCGCTTGGAACTCCCGTAAGGATCGAACGCGGTAAAGGGTCCATCTATAACTACCAGCGAAATCCCGCGAAGGTGTGGCGGCAGCTCGATTAAAATCTTTTCCGCCACTTGATATTTCGCGATTTTGAAAAGGCCACGGCTGGGTCCCAGGCCGTAGGTTGCCCACACGACAAAATCGTAATCCGATCGCATCTCGGCGGCGAAGGCGCGCCGCTCGAAAGCGATCGCAAGCTCCTTGATGCGGCTCTCGATCAGATCGCGCAATACGTCCGGGTCGTAAATCTGCTCGTCAACTTCGTAGCACCTGTCGATGAAATCGAAATTCATCCATCCAGGGCTGCTGGGACTGCACACCAGGCTATATTGCGCCATTACTTTTTCGAATAGATCCGGAGGTGTCTGTGAGCCTTCATGCGGAATGGCATAGTAGTGACGGCTATTTCGCACGATTGCCGAAGCAAAGGCGCTGGTGAACTCCGCCCGGGCTTCCAGCGTTTCCGCAATGGTTTCCGGGCTGCGAGGATAATGGTACCCCGAGTGAATGCGAAATTGATTGATCGCCGATGCAGCGTGCAAGATTCCCAGCGGATCGAAAAGGCGCACGTCATGCCCGTATTCCGCGAGCCGGATGGCGATATTGGTGCCGTAAATTCCCGCGCCCGCAACCGCGACTTTCGCCCTCATGATTGCGCCGAAGCCGCTGCCTGCTTGGCTGAGACGAGCTTTCCATCGCGGAGGAAATAGTCAACGCCGCGCCAGCGGATGGTTCTGCGTCCGAAGCTGGCGAGCCACATTCCGAAGGCCATCGCGTCCCAGAGAGAAATCAGAGGCATTTTCTTCCAGAGGCCACGCTGTTTCATGCCGTGCGTACCGATCGTCCAGGTGATCGCCACTCTGCAAACTGCGTAACCGCCCAAGTACGCGGTTGCAATCGGAATACTCGGGTGTATGGACACAGCGAGCAAAGCCCAGGGCAATCCAAAGGTGAAGATTAGCCCCAGGTGACCCCAAGGCCGCATGAGTCGCTGAATCGTCATCCAGCGCGTGCGTTTGTGGAGCAGGTCGCTCATGGACTTGAAATCGGCTACCGACTGGACGATGTATGGCAATAGTTTTACTTCAAATCCCTGCTCTGCTACGAGGCGACCGGCGTAAACGTCGTCCGCGGGGCGATTTTCGAGCACTTGATAGCCACCGTAGGCCGTCACCGCTTTGCGCGTGGTGACAATCGTTTGGCCGAACGTCACATTCAAATCGTGCAGTTGCCATGCAATCATAACGGGAGCAAAAAAGTCCGAGACCATGCCGATGGATTGCAGTTCTTGCACGAAATTCGTTTCCTCCGTGGACGCGTACAAACATGTGGCCGCTCCGACCTTTGGATCGCGGAACGGCGAGACTACAGTTCTCAAATAATCCGGACCGACGCGCACGTCCCCGTCGGTGATGACGAATATGTCGTACGCGGCTTCGTTGGTTAGGCGGTAAAGGCGGCCGCACTTGTCATTGATCGCATTGCGGCCGGAGCCGAACAGCAGACGGATCTTCCGCTCGGGGAATTCGCGGACCAATTTTTCAAGCAATGGGAGCGCTGGATCCTCGCGATCCACGCAGAAAACAATTTCGTATTCGGGATAATCCTGGCGGCAAAAACTCGCGTAATTCTCGTACGCGTCTTCATCCAAACCCTTAATAGGCTTCAGACAGCTTATCGGGGGCAGAAAATCGGTGTTAGGCGCGGCTTGTTTCGTTGTGGAAAAGAATCGAGCGGTGCTGTACAGCGCCAGAAGGTAGTAGATGAAGGGAATCGCCGCAATGCCCAGGACAATGTATTGAACGATCACAAAAAGCTTCAGAGCCTCCTGCAGTGCGTGGCGATAGTTTTCTTCTGAGCAAGGAATTCGCGGCTTGCTACTGAAAGTTTAGCATGAAATATCTTGGAGCTTGAGCGGATGGGGCTAGTCCGTCGTATTATTTCGAAGATTTCGCAGTCTTCTCAATCGCCTCGCGCAACGGCACGCGAGGCGTCCAGCCAAGCTCCTTGCGGATAAGGCTAGTGTTATACCAACGATCCTGCAACGCGCGCCGGCTTTGACGGGACCACACCACTGCTGTTTGCGAAGTAAACCCCAATGGCAGGAACCACGCCGACAAATTGATGATTTGCACACCGAGAACGAGTGGCCAGCCAGGCAAAAAGATCGCTCGCGTCTTATCGATTGCGGACCTCGTCGCGTGGTACTGACCGAGCGTGAGACTGTCGTCGTCAATGACGATGTATCTTCGCAGGCTGCCATCTGTTTTTGCAGCCAGCAGGAGCGCATCAACTAGATTATCGATATAAGTGATTGGAAAGCGGAGACGCCTCCTTCCAAATACAACGTTGGTTTTCCCGGCCTGAAAGCCCAGCAGCGCAACCGGCAAGGGCCGCCGCGGTCCGTAGACGACGCCGGGGCGCAGAATCGTTACGGCCAGTCTCGTCTTGAGGCCAATCGCCGTCGCATATTGCTCCGCTTCAATCTTCGATTGCGCGTAAGAGTCGCGCTTCTCGGGCGATCCATCCGCGGGGGTGAGTTCATCGATCCGCTCTCCCTTTTGCGCCAAACCGTACACGGCGATCGAGCTCAAGTACACTACGTGCTGCACGCCTTGGCGAATGCAAGCTTCGAAAACCCGCTGCGTCCCACCCAAGTTCGCTGCGAGGAATTCTTCCTTGGCCCAATTACCCTCCACAAGCGCTGCCGCATGGAACACGACGTCGGCCCCCTCCGCCATCCGCTCAACCGCTGCCGAATCACCTAAATCCCCTCTCACAAGGTCCACTCCGCGCGCCGCCAACTCGTCGGCTCGCGGCGATGGCCTGGCCAGAACGCGAACGGAGGCACCGTCGCGCAGCAAGCGATCGACCAACGCGCCACCAATAAAACCCGTTCCTCCGGTCACACAAACGCGCATGTCGATCGATCCTCGCCGATTCTCCTTTGCACGATGAAAATAAAGCTGAAGCCGGGAAGTGTAGCAACCCCGCGCTGGGAACTGATAGCCACAACTACCTGCGCGCGGGCTCGGCCCGCGGTGCGAGCACCTTCCGCATGGTAAAGCCGGGGGAAAAATCCAGCACAACTTCGAATTTTACGTACGCAATGGTGTCCGGGACGCCCGCTTTGCCCGGCGCAACTTTGGAATGGATGATGCGTAGCTGACCTCGGCCGAGATTGACGCTAACAGCTTCGCCGGCAGCGCGGACTTTCTCTGCTTCGGAAGCCGTGCCGGGATAGAACGTCACATTCACCACATCCGCAGCACGATGCTGGTCCTCGACCGATTGCACAAAATAGAACTTTCGGACTGTAATTTGAACTGCCTCCCTCGCCGAGTACCCGAATGCCGCCGCAAGGTAGCGGTCGTTGTATGCATGGTAAGGGGGCGTAGCAATCTCTGTGAATTCGATTGTTTCATCGGTGGCTTCCGCGGCTGGCAGGATTTGGATGACCCAGCCACCGCCTTCATCCGATGTTGCGGGCGTCAGCCGAAACACGAGGCCATGTCCGATATCGTGCTCATAAATCTGCCCGCGCAGGATTTCGCCCTCGAAGCGAATTTGTGAAGATGCGGGCGCCGCTGCGGACGGCGTTGCTTGGCCGCCGGCCTGCGAGGCGATGTCCACGGGCGGGCTGAGGCGCACTGCCAAGGCAAGGCCGCAAACCAAAACAACGGAGATGGCGCGCGGCGACATGGGCGAGGATTTTACATCGTGACCTCACAGATTGTCTCGGTGATGGCATCGATCTCACAGCGATACCGGTGGAGCGTGTGCACGGAAGCTATGCCATGCGCTGCCCTCTTTACCGGACGATGCATAAGGCGATCCAACTTACGTCCTCGGTGGAAGTGGTGGCAAGCGCGGCCGGGTAGTAAACGGGCAGAGGCGCGTAAGGGCACACTACGAGGATACAGACAAAATCTTTACACCAGGGGTCGGATTCGCGCAAGTACCTGTTGGTGTAAAGAAAAATCGTCTACGGTGAAATGGCTCCAGCGGCCAAATTTTGGGGCAAACGTTCAGGGGCGCGGCGACGCCATCCCCCTAAGAAGATGTTCGGCTTGTTGTTCTAGGTGCCCTCGTCCCATGACGCCAGATAGTGCTCTTGCTCCGGTGTCAGCTTGTCGATGAGCACGTTCATGGAATCCAGCTTCAGCTTGGCGATTTGCTTATCGAGGTGCTCGGGGACCGAATAGACCTGAGGTTTGAGGTCTTTGGCATTCTTAACCATGTACTCGGCCGCGAGCGCTTGATTCGCGAAGCTCATGTCCATAACGGATGCAGGGTGACCTTCGGCAGCGGCGAGATTAATCAGGCGTCCCTCGCCGAGAAGATAGAGGCGACGACCGTCTTTCATCAGGAATTCCTCGACGAACGGGCGAGCTTCCTTTCTGGCACTGGAAAGCCTTTCAAGCGCGGGGATATCGATTTCAACATTGAAGTGGCCCGAATTGCAGACGACCGCTCCATCCTTCATTTTTTCGAAGTGTTCATGCGCCAGAACGGACTTGTTCCCGGTGACGGTGACGAAGATATCGCCGATCTTGGCTGCTTCGTTCATGGGCATCACGCGGAAACCGTCCATTATGGCTTCGATGGCCTTGGTTGGATCGATTTCGGTGACGATTACGTCGGCGCCGAGACCCTTGCCGCGCATGGCGACGCCGCGCCCGCACCAGCCGTAGCCCGCCACCACCAATTTCAGTCCCGCGAGCAGCAGGTTGGTGGCGCGGATGATGCCGTCCAGCGTGGATTGGCCGGTTCCATAGCGATTGTCAAAGAAATGCTTGGTAAGCGCGTCATTGACGGCGATCACCGGAAACTTGAGGGTGCCGTCCTTGGACATCGCGCGCAAACGGATCACGCCAGTGGTGGTTTCTTCCGTGCCGCCGATGACGTCCTTGATCTGGTCGGTGCGCTTGGTGAGGAGCTGAGTTACCAGGTCGGCGCCATCGTCCATGGTGATTTGCGGCTTGTGGTCGAGAGCGGAGCTGATGTGGGAGTAATACGTATCGTGATCCTCGCCCTTGATCGCAAACGTGGGAATGCCGTATTCCTTGACGAGCGCGGCAGCGGTTTCATCCTGCGTGGAGAGTGGGTTCGAGCCACAGACGACGAGGTCGGCGCCTCCGTCACGCAGAGTAATGGCGAGGTTGGCAGTCTCCGTGGTCACGTGCAGGCACGCCGCCATGCGAATGCCCTTCAGGGGCTGCTCCTTGATGAATCGCTTGCGAATCAACTGCAGAACAGGCATGTGCTGATTGGCCCATTCGATCCTGCGCTTCCCCGCTTCGGCAAGGGAAAGATCCTTAACGTGGCCGTTTACCTTTGTCGCTGTCTCCACTAGATACTCCTTTGATTTAAGTGCTGGCTAGAAAGCGTAACGATGCGAACAAGCTGACGGCGAGAAAGGGCGCCGCCCGGCTCACCCATTCGCGCCACGCCGATGTAGCGACTAACTGCGCGCCGCAGCCAACGGAGTTTGCGACGCCGCCTCTTTGCGGATGGCGTCTGCTTTATCCGTGCGCTCCCACGTGAAACCCGGTCCAGTGCGGCCGAAGTGGCCGTAGGCGGCGGTCGGACGGTAAATCGGTCTGCGAAGATCGAGCGTCTCGATGATCGCTTTGGGCGTGAGCTTGAAGAAAGCGCGAATCAGCTCGGTGATCTGCGAGTCCGGAATCGTTCCTGTGCCAAACGTATCCGCCATCACCGATACCGGCTCTGCTACGCCAATGGCATAGGCAAATTGAACTTCAATCTTGCGGGCTAGCCCCGCTGCCACCAAATTCTTCGCTACGTAGCGAGCCATGTAGCAAGCTGAACGGTCAACCTTCGAAGGATCTTTCCCGGAGAACGCGCCGCCGCCGTGGCGGCCGTAGCCTCCGTAGGTATCCACGATGATCTTGCGACCGGTGAGACCCGCGTCGCCCATGGGACCGCCGGTAACGAAGCGGCCCGTTGGATTGACGTGGATTTTCGTGGTCTTATCGAACATTTCGGCGGGGATCACCGGCTTGATGACTTTCTCGATCACGGCTTCGCGCAGGTCGCTATTGGAAACTTTGTCGCTATGCTGCGTCGAAATGACAACGGTATCGACTCTAACCGGGCGGCCGTTGGCATACTCGATGGAGACTTGGGATTTCGCGTCGGGGCGGAAGAAGTCCACTTCGTTCTGCTTGCGGACTTGAGCGATTTTATGAGTGAGTTTGTGAGCAAGCTGAATGGGCATGGGCATCAGCTCGGGCGTTTCGTCGCAGGCGTAGCCGAACATCATGCCCTGGTCTCCGGCGCCGCCGGTGTCAACGCCCATGGCGATGTCCGGCGATTGGCCTTTCACGGCGGACATCACGCCGCAGGTTTCGGCGTCAAAGCCGTACTTGGCGCGGTTGTAGCCAATTTCGTCGATCACCTTCCGCACAATCGTCTGGTAATCGAGGACGCCAGCGAATTCTTTCTTGATGGTGATTTCGCCGGCTACGATAACCAGCCCCGTGGTAACCAGCGTTTCGCACCCCACGCGGCCCATGGGATCGTGGGCCAGCACGGTGTCAAGCACGGCATCGGAAATCGCGTCGGCGATTTTATCGGGGTGCCCTTCGGTAACAGACTCTGAGGTAAACAGAAATTTCTCGTCGTATGCCAAAGCGGTCTCCTCCAGCGGAATGATGGCAATCGGTGCGCTCTATTGCTGTCACAGGTTAACTGAAATTACGAACGCTAGCACGCGATAAATTGTGATGTCAACTTTCTGCGTCCAAAAGGGCCTAAATGACCGCTAAACGGCATATTAGACGGCCGAAAAGCGCACCGTGAAACCGGCCAACTATTTCGGGGCTACATGTTCAACGTCGCGCCGGTAAAGGAGATACGCGCGAATGAACGGGTCGATATCGCCATCGAGAACTTTCTGGATGTCGCCGCGCTCGAGCTTGGTCCGGTGGTCCTTGATCATTTGGTAGGGCTGCATCACGTAGGAGCGTATCTGGCTGCCAAAGCTGATGTCGGATTTGGTGGCGTCGAGTTTGCGCATATCTCCGCGCCGCTTTTCGAGTTCCAGTTCGTAGAGCCGAGAACGCAGAACCTTCATGGCCAGCTCGCGGTTTTTGTGCTGGCTGCGCTCGTTTTGGCATTGGACGACGATACCCGTCGGCAAGTGCGTGAAGCGTACCGCCGATTCCACTTTGTTCACGTTTTGCCCGCCGTGGCCGCCCGCGCGAAAAGTGTCGATCCGCAGATCTTCGGGCTTGACCACGATCTCGATACGATCGTCGATTTCCGGAATTACGAAAACTGATGCGAACGATGTATGCCGGCGCGCTTGCTGATCGAATGGCGAAATGCGCACAAGCCGGTGCACGCCGCTTTCGCCCGCGAGCATCCCGTAGGCGTTTTCGCCTTCTATTTGAACCGTGGCCGACTTGATGCCCGCTTCTTCGCCGGGAGACGAATCGATCACTGTCGCCTGAAAGCCTTTCTGCTCCGCCCAGCGAAGGTACATGCGCAGGAGCATCTCAGCCCAGTCCTGCGATTCCGTTCCGCCTGCGCCGGGTTTGATTGTTACGAGCGCATTCAGCGGATCGCTTTCACCCGCGAGCAGTGTTTTCGTCTCGAGATCAGAAACGTACGCGTCGGCGGCAGCAAGCTCTTTGGCGATATCCTCGAGAAGCGCTTCGCGCTGCTGGCTATTTGACTCTTCATGCGCCAAGTGAAAATAAGTGTCGAGATCGCTGGCTTTGCTCTCAAGCGTACTCTCGCCGTTAGCGCGGTCTTCGAGCTGCTTGCGCTGCTGAAGAAGTGCCTGCGCTTTCTCCTGGTCCTGCCAGAAATCGGGAGCGTTGATTTTTACTTCCAGTTCGGCAATTTGCTTGCGGGCGGATTCGGCGTCAAAGATAGCTCCGCACGAGCCCGATGCGTTTCTGAAGCTCGGCGTAGCGTTGTTCGAGGTCTTCGATGTGCTCAGCCATGTTCAAATCCTACACAGGAAAGCGGAAAATAGAAAATCGAAACTGGTTTTTTGCCGTCTCCGTGAGCGCGATGCGAGACAAACATTTAGTGACCGCCACCCTCGGTCCGCCGAACAAGCGACGTTCCCAGCAGCGCTGCCGAGGCAACTAGACAGAGCCATGCGAACCAGTCGCCGAATCGGGCGTAGGGCGTGAGGCTGCCGCGAAAATCGTAGGGAGCGTTTAGCTCGCCGCGAACATCCGTTGGTAGCGTGGTCACGATCCGGCCGTAGGGATCTACCGCGACCGTGAATCCGTTGTTCGTGCAGCGCAGCAGCCAGCGACGGTTTTCGACGGCCCGCACGCGCGCCATCATCAGGTGCTGTGCGGGCGCGGAGGAGCGCCCGAACCAGCCGTCATTCGACATGTTGATCAGCAACTCCGCGCCGTTCACCGTAAATCGTCGCACTTCGTTGGGGAAGATCGCCTCATAGCAGATGAACGCGCCGAATGTTCCGCCTGGCAGCCTGCCCACTCGATAGACTGTACCTGGCGTGAAATCGCCGATATCGGCCGTCAACTTTCCAGCAAACGTGAGCCACTTGCGCAGGGGAACGTATTCGCCGAAGGGTACAAGATGGATCTTGTCATACGTGAACACACGCTCGCCTGACGGATTTAACAGCACGGCGCTATTCGTTGCGATCCATTGGCCCGCCGCATCTTTTTTCCAGTCCTCCACGCCAACCAAAAAATCGTTGCCTGATTCGCGGGCGATCTGCCGGGCGCGGTTACGAAACGCCGGGTCTTCCAGACTGAATGGTGCGGGAACCTCGGGCCAGACGATCAGCCCTGGCTCCTTCGTAGCCGCATCCACGCTGATTTTTCCCAATTCGTCCAGGTCGCGCGCATGCGTGGCCATCCAATCTGGGGGATACTCGTACGATTGCGGGAAATTCGTCTGGACCAAGTGGGCGACGTAGCGCGGCTTCGCCGAAGGGACAAGCCGGCTTCCGGCAACGGCCACGAAAATCAGACCGGCGGTCACGGAAATCAGAATCTTCCACGCACGCTGCCGCCCCGAAATGATTGCGTACGCAAGCAGCGCGCCATAGCCAGCCACCAGAAAACTTAGGCCGTAAATTCCGGTTACGCTGGCGAATTGAAGCAGCCCCAAGCTGCCGCTTGCTGCATAACCCGCTAGGTTCCAAGGGAATCCGATGATCGGCAGGTGCGCACGCGCGAATTCGAGCGTCACCCACAAGCAAGGCGCAAGGACGCAGGCCAGCGCGGCGTTCTTGCGCGATGCCAGCGCAATCCCCAGCGAAAACAACGCCAGAATGATTCCACTGGCAATAGCGATCAGCCCAAGGAGTCCGGCCGCAGTCAACGAAGGTACATCGCCATACTGGCGCACCACTACATCGATCCACGTAAGACAAACAGGATAAAAAACCAGGGCGTGAAGAAAACCATATAGTGGTGCAACCGCGGGTTTGGCCTGAAAAGACGCGAGGACCAGCAGCCCAATCGAGATCCACGCCAGCAGCGAGAAATTAAAGTTGGGGAAGGAGAGCGCCAGTGCCAGGCCGCTCGCAAGCGCGAGCAATACCCGCGTATGCCAGGGCCAATTCATTTCGGAGGGGTCATTCAGCGTTTGATAATAGACTTGAAACCGGCACGCTCAAGCGCGTTCTTGGCCGATTCGGCGTTTCGCTCGTCCCGATAGGGGCCGACTTGCACGCGGTAAAAATTATCGCCGGACGGCGCAAGAACGAAAGCGGAAAATTTCTTTCGCTGTAATGCGTCGGCCATTGCCACCGCGTCGCTTTGATGGGTCACGGCCGCAACTTGAAGCACAACGGAACCTTTCAGCATTCTCGGAGGCTGAAAACGAGAGGATACTGGGATAGCCTTAATGCCTTCCGTCGCCGCCGGAGGCGCTGAAGTTTCCTTATTGGCCGGCGCAGCGGCTGGAGTGGCAGCAGACGAGGGCTTCTCGGTCGGGTCCAGATGGTTGCTGGCGTTCTTTGAATAGAAATCCCATTCGCTGTTGGCCGGTCCCGGCGTGGTAGCGGAAGCGCTGCCGGAAGCAGCAGGCTTCGATGCCTTATGGATGACCGGTGCGCTCGCTTCAGGCGCTTCCGCCGCGTGCACCGCCCCATCGTATTGGTTGTGGCCGATCACGTACCCTAGCGTAAAGAAAACGCCACACAGCAGCACGATGCCGAGAAATAGAACGATCAGGTGCCGGCTTTCGAGTACTCGGTCGCCTCGTTTTCCTCCGCTAGACATACGCTACTTCGTCCCTCCCGAAGTCTTCATCCACTGCGCAATCATGTCGATCGGCAGCGGAAAGATCACCGTAGTGTTCTTCTCCACGCCGATTTCCGTCAGTGTCTGCAAATACCTCAACTGAATCGAAACAGGCTCCTTTTCCAAAACCCCCGCGGCTTCGGCCAGTTTCGTCGAGGCCTCGAACTCACCCTCGGCGTGAATGATTTTCGCTCGCCGTTCGCGCTCCGCTTCCGCTTGCCGGGCGATGGCCCGCTGCATATTTTCCGGAATATCGACTTGCTTGACCTCAACCTTCGTTACCTTGATACCCCAAGGCTCGGTATCCTGGTCAAGGATTTGTTGCAATCTGGAGTTTACCTTTTCGCGCTCGGAGAGAATGGAGTCCAATTCGAACTGGCCGACCAGGCTGCGCAGTGTGGTCTGCGCGAGCTGCGAGGTTGCGTAAAGATAGTTTTGAACCTGCGAAAGCGCCATGTTCGCGTCGATCACCCGGAAGTAGCAGACGGCGTTAACCTTCACTGACACGTTGTCGCGCGTGATTACGTCTTGCGGCGGCACATCCAGCGTCTCGATTCGCAACGAAATGCGCGTCAGCTTGTCGATCGGATACAGCACCAGCTGCAATCCGGCTCCTTTGGCCTCCGGCAGCATTCTTCCCAGGCGCAGCACGACGCCGCGCTCCCATTCTTTGATCACGTAAATGGAATTGAAAATCCAAAATAGAAAGATAATCACAGCCGCGAAGCCCAAGAGCGTTACGAAATTCAGGTCCATCATTCCCTCCTCTGATCTGTGCTGGAAAAAACCCGCGATCAGAAAAACCTGCGTCGAAAAATTCTAGGCCTTCGTCTCTTCCACGGTTAACGTTAGTCCGTTGACGGCCCGCACCTTCACGTGCGCGCCCTGCGGAATTTTTTGCCCCGCCTGCGCCGCCGCCCGCCATAACTCGCCGTGGACTCGCACCATGCCGGTGCGAGTGTCCGGATCCACCGGCTCAGTGACTTCGCCCTCTTCGCCAAGAAGCTCTTCCCTGCCGGTCACTGTCTTCCAACTCCGCGAACGCAAAACAGCCCTCATCAAGATGATTACGATCACAGCGAACGGAAGGGCCACGCCAAGCGCCGTACCCAAGCTGACCCCCATGCCCGTCATCGGAGACTTTACCAGCATCAGGGCGCCGAGGATCATGGAGACTACTCCGCCCACGCCGAGCACGCCATGCGTGGGAAACTTGGCCTCCAGCACAAATAGCGCCAGCGCCAGCACGATCAGAAGCAGCCCCGTAAAAGTCACGGGCAACATGTGCATCGCGAACAGCGCAAGCAAGATCGCGATTCCACCGATCACACCCGGCGCGAACATTCCGGGATGGGTGAATTCCGTGTAAAGCCCCAGCACGCCGACGATCAACAAAATGAAGAAAGCGTCCGGTTCAACGATGCGCGAGAGGAACTTCTCGCGTCCCGTCATTTCGCGCGTCACGACTACGGGATTTGAAAGTGCGAGCAGCGCGGTCGACCCATCGAAACGCGCGATCGTCCGGCCGTTCAACTCCGTCAGCAATTGTTCAGGGGACGAAGCCTCGATATCGATCAGCTTGCCGTCCAGCGCTTCCTGCTCGCTGAACGCTTTCGCGTCGGTCACCGCCGTCGCCGCGAGAGCCACATTGCGTCCGCGCTTGCTCACGTAGCTGCGCAAGTACGCGGTTGCCTCATTGAGAATCTTTTTTTTCAGCGTTTCGTCAATTTGGACCGTCTGCCCTACAACGTCCATGATTGGCGACGCCGCGCCCGTATCCGTGCCGGGCGCCATTGCGGCGATATCAGCCGAAAGCAAAATGAAAAATCCTGCCGAAGCCGCGCGCGAACCCGTCGGATACACGTATGTAACCACTGGCACGGGCGAGCGCAGAATCGCCTGAATGATTTCGCGCATGGACGTGTCCAGACCGCCCGGCGTGTTCATGGTGATCAAAATCAGGCTGGAATGGTCGCGAGCCGCTTGCTCGATTCCGTTCACCAGGTATTCGGCGAGCACTGGCTCGATTTCGCCGTCGATCTGGAGCCGAACGACCGTGGGCGAAGCAGAACTAGCGCTCGAAGCTGCTGGCGCTGGTGCCGCCGCCCGTGCGGGAAAGCCCAGGAATAGGCCGGCGAGGGCACACACACAAACCAGCGGCCGCCGCAATGATTGGGAACCCATCTCGGAGCCGTAGTATAGCAAGCGCCGCGCCCGGACGCCGCGAAAGATGCAGCATCGCTCCTTTCGTCTGCCTCGCGCACCCAAACCCGCTCTCATTCCGAATCCGGCGCCTTCATCGACCCAAAAGACTTGCTTTCGCCGCCTTTCTCGAAACGCGAAAGGCCAATTTGGCCGTCGCAATTGCGCTCTTTACGCCTAGCACGCTCCCTCAGTGGTACAAATCCGTGTGCTATAATTTCGCCTGGTTACTTGCAAGTTGGAGCGCGCTTATGCGTTCCGGAGACACGCGATGAGCTTCCCCAAGACCCAAAAGATTTGGTGCAACGGCAAATTCCTTCCGTGGGACCAAGCCACCATTCATGTGCTCTCGCATGTCGTCAGCTACGGCTCGGCCGTCTTTGAGGGCGTTCGTTGTTACAACACCGCCCAGGGCCCCGCGATTTTCCGTCTCCGCGAGCACATGCAGCGTCTGCTGAATTCCGCGCATATCTATCGCATGGATGTTCCTTTCTCGCTGGACGCTCTCTGCCAGGCAACACTCGATCTCGTCCGCGAGAACAAAGTCAGCGCTTGCTACGTGCGGCCCATCGTGCTCCGCGGCTATGGCGATGCCGGCGTGGACCCGCAGAACTGCCCCGTCGACGTCTACTTGGCTTGCTGGGAGTGGGGCGAATATCTCGGCGAGGAAGCGCTGCGCAGCGGCGTGGACGTCTGCGTCAGTTCCTGGAACCGCGCCGCGCCCAATACGCTGCCGCAAATGGCCAAGGCTGCGGCCAACTACATGAACTCGCAACTCATCCGCATGGAAGCGAAGGCCAACGGATACTCGGAAGGCATCGCACTCGATGTGAACGGTTACGTCAGCGAGGGATCGGGCGAAAATATTTTCGTGGTGATGAACGGCGCGATCCACACGCCGCCGCTCGCCAACTCCGCGCTGCCCGGCATCACCCGGGATTCCGTGCTCACCCTTTGCCGCGAGGCGGGAATTTCCGTAACTGAACAAATGCTTCCTCGCGAAACGCTCTATATTGCCGACGAAGTTTTCTTTTCCGGCACCGCCGCCGAAATTACGCCGATCCGGTCGATTGATCGCATCAAGGTAGGCGCCGGCTCGCGAGGCCCCGTCACGAAACGCATCCAGGACGCATTCTTCTCAATCACGAGCGGTAAAGTGCCAGACCGCCACGGCTGGCTTTCGCCGGTGGGTGTCACCAACGGCGTCGCCGTTCGTTAGGCCTAACTCGGAGCTGGATAGGCATTAGAACTCGTAGCCCGCCTCGTGGCCAAGTTTTTTGACCATTCTTCCTATAATCGAGTAGAATCCGCGCGTCTGAAAGCAATTCCCTTATACGGGCAGTTCTCCCTTTCTTCGCAAAGGAATTTCGTGTACAGCCTTCCCCAGAAACTCGTCGGCGAGTTTATCGGTACCTTCACCATCATCTTCATCGCCGTCGGCTCGATCTGCGCGGATCAGTATCTCGGTGCCGCCAACCAAACAAGAATCGGTCCTTTAGGCATCGCGCTGGCCTACGGCCTGGCTTATGCCGTGATGGTTATCGCGCTGGGCCACGTTTCGGGAGGCCACTTCAATCCGGCTGTCACGATCGGGTTCTGGGTGGTGAAGCGCTTGGGCACCTTCCAAGCCATCGCCTATTCGATTGTTCAGTTATCGGCTGCCAGTGCCGCCGCCTATCTGATCAGAATCATCATTCCGGAAACAACCTGGCGCCCCGTCGCGCTCGGCGCACCAGTTCTCGCGCAGGATTTCACTCGCCTCCACGCAATGGCGCTCGAGACTGCTTTGACGTTCTTCGTCGTCTTCACCGTGTTCGCCACCGCTGGCGATGATGCGGATGGCGCCCCGCGCCATCTTGCGGGCCTCGCGGTTGGCCTGGCCATTGTAATGGGCGCGCTTTTCGGTGGTCCGTTCACCGGAGCCGCGATGAACCCCGCTCGCGCTTTCGGTCCGGCGTTGGCGGCTCCTCACTGGCAGAACCAAGGCGTCTATTGGGTTGGCACCCTTTTTGGCGGCATCATCGCGGCGTTCCTCTATGAGCGCCTTTTCCCAATAGACCGGCATCTCTCCTAGCCACCGCGATTTGTTCTCTCGGGCTTTTTTGAGGCATTGCACACCTAGAAATCCTGTCCCTCAGTTGCATTGCTCGAGTACTAGACGCGTGCTAGCTTGGCTTTTAGCAGCCATTCCAACGGGGTTATCGCTATGGCCATCAATATTGACGATCTCTTGCGCCGCGCAGTCGATAGCAGGGCGTCGGACCTACACTTGAAAGTCGGCAACCACCCCTATCTCCGCATCGACGGGCTTCTCAACGGCCTCAGCGACGTCCCCCGAATCACGCCCGAAGAAATGCTCTCCATGGCTTTTAGCATGATGACCAACCGCCAAAAGCAAAAGTTCAAGGAGACGGCGGAACTGGATATGGCCTACGGCGTGGCGGGCCTCGGACGCTTCCGCGTCAACGTATTCCAACAGCGCGGCAACGTCGGCATGGTTTTGCGCGTCATCCCCACAAAAATTCGCACCATCGAAGAGCTCGAACTGCCGCACATTCTCAGCCAGGTCTGCGAGGAACAGCGCGGCCTCATCCTCACCACCGGCACCACCGGTTCCGGAAAATCCACCACGCTCGCCGCGCTGATCGACCGCGTCAATTCCCTGCGCGCCGAACACATCATCACCATCGAAGATCCAATCGAATACCTGCACCGCGACAAAAAGGGCTTCATCAACCAGCGCGAAGTCGAGGTCGACACCTCCTCGTTTTCCACCGCGCTGCGCGCTGCCCTTCGCCAGGACCCGGACGTCATCCTCGTCGGCGAAATGCGCGATCTCGAAACCATTTCCACGGCCTTGCTCGCGGCGGAAACGGGCCACCTCGTCCTTTCGACTTTGCACACTCTGGACGCCACGGAAACCATTCAGCGCATCATCGCTGTGTTCCCGCCGCCCGAGCAAAAGCAAATCCGGCTCCAGCTCGCATCCACTCTCAAAGCCGTCATCAGCCAGCGCCTCGTCCGCAAGGCCGACGGCCAGGGCCGCGTCCCGGCCGTCGAAGTGATGGTCACTACCGGCTACATCCGCGATTGCATCATTAATCCGGATAAAACGCGCATGATTCGCGACGCCATCGCCGCCGGCACCAGTCAATACGGCATGCAGACCTTCGATCAGTCGCTCTTCGATCTCTACTCGCGCAACCTCATTACCCTCGAGGAAGCGCTCATGCGCGCCTCAAATCCAGACGACTTCCACCTTCGCGTCCAGGGCATCCGCTCCTCGTCCGATTCCGCACGCGAGGAAATGGAGCG
Source organism: Candidatus Acidiferrales bacterium (assembly GCA_035949735.1). Taxonomy (GTDB): domain Bacteria; phylum Acidobacteriota; class Terriglobia; order Acidiferrales; family UBA7541; genus Palsa-295. The sequence goes on from DASYZC010000084.1 coordinate 18,195, forward strand.
CTCCATGGCTGAATTCGACCGGCTCGGCAAACGCTAGCATCTTGTGCTGCGGGCATAGGTCCTAGTATTCCTGTCACCAGTCCTCAGCCCCTGTTATGCTCTCCGCGTGCGCTCCTATTCCTCGCCGCGCAAGCTTTCAACCGAGCAGGAGCTTTACGCCTCCGCCCTTCGCGCCCTGATGCGCCGCGCCCACTCGATCCACGAAATGCGCCAGTATCTCGGACGCCGAGCCGAAACCAAGAATCATATTGATCGCGTGATCGCCCGCCTCCGCGAACAAAGCTACCTCGACGACGCCCGCTACGCCCTCGACTACACGCACCAGCACGCCAATTCGCGCCGCCAAGGACGTTTCCGCATTGCCCGCGAACTCCGTGCTCGCGGCGTTCCTGATCACCACATCGACGCGGCTCTCGAAGCCGTCTTCGCGGACACCGACGAAGCCTCATCCGTTCGTGCGCGCCTCCAGCGCCATCTCGCGCACCTTCGCGGTCCACTCGATCAGCGCAAGCTTGCCTCGTTGCACCGCAGCCTTCTACGTGCCGGCTTTTCCTCGGACGTCATTCGCGCCGAACTTCGCCTCGCCGCGCGCGCGCACGAAACCGCTCTCCCCGCCTTCGCCTTCCCCGACCCTCCGGACGATCCCAGCAGCGACGAATAGCCATAGTTTCGCCGTCTATTCGCCTATCCCTAAGGGCGCACGGCCATTTCTTTGGTTGTTCCGCCTCAAATGCCGTCGTACCATTCGTTTCAAGCTCTAGCGAAGGGAGGGCAAAATGCCCGCCACTTGGAAGGGATCTCTGTCGTTCGGCCTGGTGTCCATACCGATACAGTTGTCCCCTGCTGCTCGCACGGAGCGCATCAGCTTCAATCAGCTCCATAAGGTCTGCCATTCGCGCCTCAAGCAGCCGCTCTTTTGCCCCACCTGCAATCGCAATGTAGAGCGCAATGAAATCGAAAAAGGCTACGAATACGAAAAAGACCAATACCTCCTCTTCACCGAGGAAGAAATCGACAAAATCGAGCCTGAATCCGCGCGCGTAATGGAAATTCTGGAATTTGTGAAGCTCGACGAGATCGATCCGCTCTATTTTGACGCCTCGTATTACGCCACACCCGAGCCAGCTGGTGCGAAGGGCTACAAACTGCTGCTCGAAGCGATGCAGAAGTCCGGCTACGCAGGAATCGCCAAAGTAACCATGCACAACCGCGAATACATCGTGATCATCCGCGCGCGAAAAAATGGATTGACGCTTCACACCATGTTTTACAGCAATGAAATCCGCCAACCTGCCGAAGCAGGCTCGGATAAGTTCGAGATCAAGGATCTCGAACGATCTCTCGCTTCACAATTGATCGAAAGCCTGGCAGCGCCATTCCAGCCGGAAAAATATCACGACGCCTACCAGGAAGGCCTGCGAACCCTCATTGAAGCCAAGGCTCAGGGACAGGATGTCGTTGTGTCCGCGCCGATCGTGCAGACAGCTCCGGCCGACCTGATGGCTGCGCTGAAGCAAAGCCTGGCGCAAAAGCCTGGGCAAGCGGAAAAGAAAACGCTGCTGCGCGTTGTCCCCAGAACCGAAAAGGCCGAGCAGCCCGTCGCCTCGGCCGAACCTCCCAAGAAATCCCGTCGCAAAGTGGGCTAAATCCGACTCTCACCGTAGACGATTTTTCCTTACACCAACAGGTACTTGCGCGAATCCGCATGCCGGTGTAAAGATTTTCTTCGTATCCTCGAACTACGCCCATTCGCAGCGTGCCACAAAAGTCGTAGGGGCATGGTATCGTGCCCCTACAAATGCGCTAGCGCGCTGACGCGCTGACCGGCTTGCGCGAGAGGCGGGCGTCGCCAACTTTTTCGAGGCCTTCGAGCAGATCCTCGACGAGGTCTTCCGCGTTCTCGCATCCCGGCGAAAGACGCAACAGGCTATCCGAGAGGCCCAGCTTTGCGCGTTCTTCAGGTGGAATCGACGCGTGCGTCATCGTGGCGGGATGGCAGATCAGCGCCTTCACGCCGCCCAAACTTTCCCCGAGCGCAAAATAGCGGCGCGAGGAGGAGAACGCGATCACCTCTTCCATCGTGCCATCCAGCTCGAACGAAACCATGCCGCCGAAACCGGTCATCTGCTTTCGGGCAATTTCGTGGCCGGGATGATTCGGCAGGCCGGGGAAATAAACGCGGCGGACCAGTGAGTGTTTGCTTAACGCCTTCGCGATTGCGGTGGCGTTTTCCTGGTGACGCTGCATTCTGAGTTCGAGAGTTTTCAGACCGCGCATGGTAAGCCAACAATCGAACGGTGAAGGAATCGCGCCAGTGGCGTTCTGCAAAAACTTGATTGGCTCGAACACCGCCGGATCCTTTGCGAGCACCGCACCCTGCACGGTATCGGAGTGGCCGGCAAGATATTTCGTCACGCTGTGGACGACGATGTCCGCGCCCAGCTCAAACGGCTGCTGAAAGCAGGGCGTCGCGAATGTGTTATCGACGACAACGAGCGGCCGATCTCCCAGGCTCGACTTGCCGTCGACCGGGGAGGTCTTCGTTGCGTGCGCCAACTTGCTGATGGCGGCGATGTCACTGATCAGCAGGCGCGGATTCGTCGGCGTCTCGATCCAGACAAAGCGCGTGCGCGGCGAAAGCGCCGCTTCGACGGCCTTGAGGCTGCCCGTATCGATCTGCTTGGTCACCACGCCGATCGGCTGGAAAACTTTATTGAGGATGCGGTAGGTGCCACCATAAACGTCCAGCGGGATGATGACCTCGTCGCCCGGGCGCAGGTAAGCTTGCAGCACGGCATTTTCCGCGGCGAGGCCCGATGCGAACGCCGCGGCATGCTCGACGCCTTCGAGCGCGGCCAACACTCCTTCGAGGCGCTGGCGCGTGGGATTGTTCGTGCGCGAATAGGAAAAACCTTTGTCGTGGCCGGGCGATTCCTGCTCGTAGGTGGAGGTCTGGAAAATCGGGGCGACGAGCGCGCCCGTTTCCGGCTCTGACGGCTGTCCCGCGTGGATCGTTTTTGTGGCGAACTTCATGGTGTCACTCCCTTGGCGCTCGCTGCTGCCAGCGAAAAACCCGTGGGTCGAGCGGGGTCCTCGCCGTTGCTTGCGGCGCGAAACAACCTGGCACCGCATCCGCGCAATGCGGATACGCGCGCTTTGAAATTCAGTTTGGGAGTTGAATCTTCAATCGACCCCGAAGGCTCGGGGCCAGTTGAGGATCTTATCTCTCCCTGCTCTCCCAGGCGACAACCTGGGAGCCCTTTTGAAGGGCAGGAATTAGCACCTTGGCGATTGCACCAGGTTGCTGTGGCTTCCTAGGGCCTGTCCCCTCAGCCACTCTGGATAAGCGCCGCCGTTAAGCGGCAGCGAAAATCCTAGCAAACAGGGCCTGCTGCGTCAATAGAGGCAGGGGACCGGGTAGTGCTCTAATTTAGTGTTGTTCGAACCTGCCATTTGCCGCACTATCCCCAGGGGGAGGACAAGAGCGAAAAATGCCAGCCACGCTGAAAAACCTCAAAAGAACCCCGAAAAACCGCTTGACAAACGCTGCCAAGCGTGTTAAAACGCTTAGTAGCGTTATGATAAGGATTCCATACAAAGGGCATGTAGTCGAGTGCAGCACCCCAGCCGAGGCGATAGAGATACTCAAGCACATCGACGCGGATAACCAGCGTGCTAGGACTGGCGATAACCTCTACGGATTCATCGCCTCTTTGGCAGATAGCACGAAAAGCGCCTGGACGCGAACGGTGTTCTGGGAATTTCTGGAAAGCCTGGGAGAGGCACAGACCCATGTCCTGACCCTGCTGGTCAGAAAACAGAAGGTGACCGATGAGGAACTGCGGAAGGCGCTCAAAGTTGAAAGCAATCAGGCCCTCGCAGGCGTACTCTCGGGCATCAGCAAGCAGGCTGGCGCACTGAACATTCCCGCTCGAAGCGTCTTTACAGTCGAAGATGAACGCAAGGGCGGAGAACTGACTAAGACTTATGCAGTCGCATGGGATTTTTTGAGGATGGCGAAGGAAATGAATTGGCCAGACGTTTGAAAATGAAAGTGCCCCGTCAGCGGCTGTAACCGTTGACGGGGCGAAATCAGCAATCGCGGAGTTAGCCGCAAATGCCGACCAGAAAAACATTATCGGCTTGCTTCGCGGGAAAGACAAGCCGATATGACCTGCATCCGCTGTAACC
>DASYZC010000085.1:0-6349 GCA_035949735.1 Candidatus Acidiferrales bacterium
ACAAAAAAAGGGCGGGCTGGCGATGAGCCGGCCCGCCCTTCTTCGACTAGAGGCTAGTGACGTTCGCAGCCTGCAGACCCTTCGGTCCACGGGTGACTTCGAATTCAACCGCCTGGCCTTCGTTCAGCGATTTGTAGCCCTCCGCTTGAATCGCGGAGAAATGAACGAAAACATCCTCGCCGGACTGGCGCTGAATGAACCCGAACCCCTTGCTGGCATTGAACCACTTCACTGTTCCTTGTTCTCTCACTGATGTACTCACTTTTCTTTTAAGCTATTTGTGCTTCTCGACCGCCTCCAGCCGTAAAGCGAAAGAGGCCGCAAGTTGGAACTTGCAGCCCCTTCAAACGAATCTAAAGGTGTTACAAGAGCAACAAACGCAGGCTAAACATAGCACGCTTTCGCCGTCCCCACTAGTAAATTCTCCGCGGTGCGCTCCATCGCAGCCGACGAGATCGCGCGCGACTTGAAGGAATATTGCTGCAACCAAATCGCGTGAGCGAAGGAACACGAGCGGAAGAGAAGCGATCTCTCGATCGTCCCAGCGACGCGGCGGGACAGGAAAAAGAAAGACGCACCCTTTGCAAAAACGCAAAGGGACGCGGCACCCTCATAGTTTATTCGCGCCTTGAGGAGAAATCGGGTGTGATTGTACACGCGGAGACTTTTGTGAAAGGGTGCGCCACCCGCCGATTCGCGTGAGTGAACGCAGCGCGAGCACAAAGAAATCGATCTGTCGATTCCTAGGAGAACATCGCGAAAAACCCCACGCTCACAAAACCGATAAGGGGACACCCCGCACGCCTGGTCCTATGCGGAACTGTTCCTCCTATCTACCAACCTTGCGATGAGCTTGATTATGCGGACGACGATCACTAGATCCACCATAGCGACTGCAATTGTCACAGGAGCGGGAATCCAACCAGCGCGCCAAGGGACATAAAGGATTAGCAGCGCATGCAAAGCCACGACTATAGTCATCGTAACCCAGAACCACGGGTGTCGATGGAATTCCCAACACAGCTTAAGGACTCCAGCAATCATCGCCACGGTTACGCAAACCGGATAGAAGAGCTCGATTCGTCCCGAGTGGTCAAGCAGCGGTAGCAGCACAATCGCCATAATTCCCCCACCGACGGACGCCAGAATTTTCTGGTTTCTCTCTGTCACTCCCTCCTCCTACCTTGCTCTTCCCGTACTGTTTACGCGCACCGTACCCGTCGTAGACGAAACCGCCAGTCACCTACACTATTACCAACTACCGGAAACGCCTCCTCCGGCTCTGGGCGGGTGGCCCAGGCTTTCGCATTTTTTCGTCTCGGCTCACTGCTGAACGCCGCATGATATCGTTGCTGACACGTCGCTTGAGAGTACGCCGTTACGGGTGGCGGGTGGCCCAGGCTTTCGCATCTTTTGGGGCTCGGCTCACTGCTGAACACTGCACGCATGATACCATCACCGACACTTCACTTGAGGGTATGTCGTTACGGGTGCCCTATCGTCGCGGTTTTTGCGAGGCGGGGTGTTGCATTATGCCCAGGCGCCTCAAACGCGGCTTGCGAAATGAGGCGCATTGTGCGGCCTCAATTCGATCAATTTCGCCTCCTCCGCTGCGAAAATCGTGTCGCCCCGAAGTCCACAGGGACAACTGCTTGCGCCGCTCTTTGCCATCTGTCAGCCTCATCGCGATGTTGAGGTAATCCGCCCTCTTGACGAGGGCCGGAAGAATTGCTCTTTGACAACTGAATAGCGCAGAGAAATTGAGAGGGCTATTGTGCCGCTTCGACGTTCCGGGCTGTGGGTCTCCGCCACACACTCGCCGCCCGGAAACATGGAGCTTCGAGCGCGCCTGCTCGACACTTGAGCCGAGTAGAATGTAACGTAACCTGCACAAAACAAAGGGCCGAGGTACATTCTACTCGACACGCTTTCCGCACCCTGAAATCCGGGGGTTGGCTAGCGTCGTGGCGCGCGTTCCATCGAAGAGAGATACCTTGCTGCGTTTCGCGCCCGCACAAACCGCGGGAACAGCAGAACCGCGCGAAACTCCGCTCCCTTCCTCAGTCAGGGCAGGCAGGATGACGACGCTACTCGCGGTGCGTAGCTAGCGGGTGACGGTGGTGAAGAAGGAGTTTGCGCCAGAACGGAGGTTTTTTCCGTAGCCGAGGACGAATTCGAAGCTGCCGAGAATGCGAATTTTGGTTTGAACTCCGGTATCCCATTGCCATCTGCGCGCGCCGAAATATGCGGAAGGATCGTAAATTTTGCCGCTGTCTAGAATCGGGCCGGCTTTAACGGTGAAGAACGCGCCTTTGTAAACGATTTTATCCAGCTCCCAATTTTCCAGAATGTAGTTGCGGCCGAGCGGAGCGTTTCCCTTTTCTCCATCGCGCAGGCCGGGGTGGCCGCGGAGCCATAGATCGTTGTCGCGTTCGAAGCCAAGCTGGAAGAGTTCGTCAAAGGGAACGAAGCCGAAGGTGCGGCCGCCGCGAAGCTCGGTCTGCATGCGGTAATCGTCGCCGGTCGCTTGAGGAAACCAATCCTCCGACAGCGAGCCGGCGATGCGGCCGTATTGGCCCAGGCCGCCGTTGAAAAACTTTCCGAATTCGGCGCTGGCGCTGGAATCGAGGGTGAATCTTCTTTCGGGGAAACGAATCAGCGAACGGTTGACGCTCGAGCGAATTGCCAGCGCCGAGCCGCTGGTAAAAAATCGCGCTGCCGGCGCAGGAATGTTTTGCAGATCGCGAAACTGGGATAGGAGCATTCAACGCCGGCGTTCCACTGCCAAAGACCGCTGGGAATGAATTGAATTTCAGCGCCAGCCGCGGCTTTTTCCAGATTGAAAGCGGCGGCGGAGGGAATCGAGGGCACTATTGTGTTGGTGACGTTCCAGTTTTCGTCACGGGCGTCGAAGTAGAAGTGATAGCGAATTTTCGGATCGTCTTCGAGGGGAGCGGCAACTTCCGTGAAGATGCGGCGTTTTTGATCGTCCCAGCGAAGAAGAGACGTCCAATTCAGTCCGTGGCGATCGAGGTCGTGAAATTCAGGGAAGGCGGTCTCGTAGGGCAGACCGCGCAGCACGGTGACGATTCCCTCCCATTGCGGGCCGGGCCATGGGGTTCTTTCGGCGGCGCGATATTTCAGATCGAATGTGCCATCGGGGCGGCTATCGAGGTCGAAACGCAGACTGGGAAAAAGGTCGAGGCTTTCGAGTTGGGCCTGCGTGGTCAAGAAGCGGTCGAGCCGCCATTCGGCGCCGGGAGAAAACAGAAATGTGCGATCGAGGATGAGCGGACTTAAACGAGGCTGCGGATTGAAGGTGAGATCGGCGAGTTTCGGTTTGCCCGTGCGATTCCAATATTTCAGCGCGGCCTCGACATTGCCTTCGAGGTAGTAGATTGAGGCGAGGAAATCATTGGTGTAGGCATCGTCAGGCTCGAGGGCGAGGGCGCGGCGGAGTTCCCGTTTTGCTCGCGAGAATTGTTTTTCGCGATAAGCGATGCCCGCCAGTTCGGTGAGGAATCGGGCGTCACGCGGATGGCCGCCCAGTCCGGCCTCAAAAGTTTTGGCCGCTTCCGGCCACCGTTGCAAGTGGGCAAGCGCCAAGCCACGGTAAAGTTCGAGATCGGGATCTTCGTTGGACGATTCAGGAACCGCGCCGATGACTTCGTTCCAGCGTCCCGCGCCGTAAAGTTTTGCGATTTCGGATTTTCTCTCAGTTGCCGGAGGAGCGGCCTGCGGAAGCGCGGACGCGGCGTGGAAAAACAAAAAAGCCAGCAGGAAAATCAATCGGCGGCTCGCGGCACCGCCAGCAATGTCCAATTGCGGGTATAACTCCATTCGGATTCGAATCCCTGCCGCGACATGCGAAGCATTTTTTGTTGAGCGGGATCGTTGACGAATATATAGCCTCGCGCGGAATCGATTCCCACTACAACCACGTAATGAAACGGCTCGCGCGGGCCGCTGGCCTTGAGGCCGACGATCAGCGGACGTCCCTGCTGGATGTGATGTTCGAGATCGCTCCACGCGCCTTGAAATGCAAAAGCCCGATAGCCGGATTCGCGGAAATAGGCCTGCATTTTGCTGGCAAGAATTCCGCCGTCCGACGGAGAGAATAGCGCGGATTGGATTGCTTTCGCGTCGGCCGCAGCAGGAGCGGCGCGCCCGCTCTTATTTTTCCAATATTGCATCACCATGGAGATGGAGGCAGAGCCGCAACCGTCTTTGGTTTGCGCGATGTACGGGACATCGATCCAAATTGCGGATGAGTCCGCGGCGAGAGCGAGGCCCGCGCCCGCCGCGGCCACCAGCAACATTACGGAGATGATCCGCAGCTTCATTACCTCAGCGAACAGCGACAATGATCAAAATCAGAGCGGCAATGGCGACTAGGATGATGATCAGATCGCGGTCGGAAAGCGTCCCGGCGGCGAAGTCCTTCTGTGCCTTCTCGGAGCGGGCCGACAGCCGAGCAAGATCATCGTCGTTTAGCCGGCTGACGGCATTTTTCACTTGTTGGGAATCGATGTGCGCCGAGCGCAGGGCGCGCTGAGCTTCCGGCGAGGATAGGAAATTCTGAAGCTGCTGGCGGTTTTGCTCGCGGGAGGCAGAGGCGGCGGCAACGTCTTTTTGAAGATCGGAAGGAGAAACGACGTGATCCTGCGCAAATGCACGCTGAGGAGTTGCTAAAGCCAAGCTCAAGAACAACATGAACAGGGGAACGATCGCGAATGAAAGAAGCCTTTTCATCTTTCCTCCGTTGAAGGGAATTTGGGCGGGCTGGCGAAATCAGTTTATAAGCTGATTAGGATGAAAGCAATACGCGACCGCCGGTGGGTAGTGGATCGGTTACCGGCAAGATTGCCATCGCTATCCTCGACGGCCACTAAGTAGGTTCTTCTATCGGGGCCTGCAAACAAAATTCGCCGCGTCGTCTATGCTTCCGGAGCCTTTGTAGGCGGCAACCTGCGGATAGGCGCATATCGGACGCGTGCGATCCACGACTCCATTGGAGCGATGAGATGCAAGGACTTGGGTGGGCGCCTCTTTCTTCTCAAACCACTGCGCCAGCGTGCCGATTGCGTCAAAGGTGTTGGGACCTTCTCCGCCGCCGCAGTGTCCCATCCCAGGAAACATGAACAGGCGGATCGAATCGGTGGCCGCGCTGCCCATCGTCTTCAGCACGCTTTCGTAATAGTGGATGGTATTGAGAGGGGGGATATTCGGATCGCTCCACCCCTGATACATCAACAGCTTTCCGCCACGACCGAAAAATTCCTTCAGGTTCGGATCCATGGCGCTGGTCCCGCCGTTATCCACTTTGTCGGCAATGGCCACGTCGCGATCGAGATTGAGAGTCCGAAAGTCCCAGTTCGGATCGCTGAATGTGACGTATTTGAAGCCGTCCGTAGCGAACGATAGCGGTTGCGGACCTGCGTGGATGGCCCAGCCAAGCTCACTTCCGGGCTCGAGTCCTGGATAGATTTCCTTGCCGGTACGCGGATTCTTCGCGGGGGAGTAAAGCCGGCGAGCCGTTTGCACCTGCGGCGCCGTGAGGCAGGAGGGCTCGTCGCTGCCCTTGCACGTGAGCACCTTAGGATCGAAATGGCAGCGCAAGGGATCGCCGATAAGCCCGTCCTTGAGGCCATCGAGGGAGTCACAGGCGTCCAAGACGGCTTTGTGAATCATGGAGTACTTGCTTGGCGGTATGTAACTGGCTTCGTCTTTGTGAATCGCCTGCGCAATCGAAAGAGACCAGGCATAAAGGTGCGTTCGATTGTTCGCGGGCGCACCTGCGATGATGGCGTTGTAATCGGCTGGATAGCGCTGCGCTTCGGTGAGCCCCTGGCGGCCGCCCGTAGAGCATCCGTTCCAATAGGAGACGGCGGGCGCCTGGCCGTAAAAGGCTGCGACAATCGCTTTCGCCGCGATGGTCATCACATGCACCGAGCGATAAGCGAAATCAGCCATCTTCTCGGGGTGACCAAGAGCAAAACTTCCGCCGCTTGTCGCATGTCCGGTATCGGTGCTGGCGGCGGCGTAACCCTCCGCTACACCACGCGCCAAGGCGGTGTAACTGATGACCCCAGCCCAGCCACCGTTCCCGACAGATTGGAGCTTGCTATTCCATCCCGACACAGGCAGCCAAACTTCGATTTTGATATCGGAATCGCTCGAGGGGGTTAGAGTGGCTGTTACCCGGCAAAACGCCGGCAGGTGGGCGAAGGGCGAGGCGGAGGGTTGTGCGCCCGCCTCGTCCCGGACCGGAACGGGCGGCGCGAAGGCTCCGGCCGCTACGTCCGCAGCTGATGTGATCTGCGTCTGCGGCAGCGAAAGATGGGACAGG
>DASYZC010000086.1:0-16811 GCA_035949735.1 Candidatus Acidiferrales bacterium
TCAAATCGCACTTCCGCCATGGCTTAGTCTCGTGCCAATCGATTTCGAGCGGGACGATGTGGGAGAGAAGCTCGTCGCTGCAGGCTTTCAGCAGAGGTCGTCCGCGTTTTTCACTTGGCTCGGGGTTGTGCCATATCTGACACAGGATGCTATCGGCCGCACTCTGGACTACATGTCGTCAATCCAGAACTCGGAGGTGGTGTTCGACTACATGGAACCCGAGGCATTCTCAGAAGAGCTGAGGAAATTAGAAAAGGAGCGGGCCGAACAGCTTAAGAAAATTGATGAACGTTCGGTCAGCCGTTTCGAGCCGGCTGGCATTGCAGCGATTCTTCGCTCGCACGGATTTTGTGCCATCGAAGACGTCAATTTCCAGGAGATTGCGTCCAGGTTCGGCCGCGCCGTTCAAGGACTCACGCCCGGACACCTTAGCGTTCATGTTGTCCACGCTAAACACTAATTGAACGCGGTCATCTATTGCTATTCAAATACAGAGCGCGTCCACACCGACATACACGGTTTATGTACGGGCTGACACCCTGACCAGATCGATAGCCTATGAGGGATCGATGGCAGGATCCTGTACAAGTAACCGCTACTTAATTTACTTTGACGGCCTGCTGCCTCGTTCTAGCCGATTCTGGCAAGTGAGCAGATTGGCTAGGCGAGGCAAGGCTGGTAAATGGGTTTACTCCCCATATGAGAGAGTGAACGGAATGACAAAATGGAGAACCAATTATAACGACAAAGGGAAGGATGATCAAGGCGACTAACGTTGCGTTTAGAATGCCCATGAACTGCCACGTCGAGGAAGTGCGAGTTGTCAGTTTCGGAGGGCTTGCTGTCGATTGCTCATAGCCTCGCGTGCTGGAGGCATGTGCGCGGACGAAGCGTGCGTTGCCGCACCTACACTTAACCGCTGCAAGCAGCGGAACAAAATTTACTGAACCAGCTACGCATAATGCAGGACCTCTTTGAGGGATAGCGGCGTCATGACACCACTATCCCTTTGAGGAGGTCAGGGCCCGAACGCTCCATCAATTCGTGGCATCCGGCAAAGGCAAAGAAGCCTGTCCGTGTACGTATCGCCACCCGGCAGGAGTCCGCACGTATGTATCGCTGAACCAAATGTGAAAGTCGAACGGCTTCCCCTGGTCGGTTCCTGTCATCCATAGCTCTGCTGTGACCACAGCGGTATCATGCCAAACCTTGACAGTCTGATTTGAATCCTCTTGGTGCTCGTATTGAACCCGGTGAGTGCGCGCCATCTCAAGCAGGTCAGCTTTTGTGTACACCTTGCCGGAACCAGTTACGACGACGAAATCGTCGGCGAGTATTCGATTCATCGTCGCCGCATCACCATTCTTAACGGCCGCTTGGTACTCGGTATCAAGAGCGGCGACGGTTTTTGCATCATCCGCAGAATTGCCGTTTGCAATGAGCGGAACAAAGGCCAGAAGTGAGCCCGCCAAGATCATTCCCGCAAAACATTTCTTCATCGTCGTATCTCCCTAGTTGACATTGTCCGACTGCCCCCAAATGATTAGACTGCCAGTCGGTAACGGAGCTACAATATCAGACCGACTGTCGGTCTGTCAAATCAAAAAATGCCTTCGAAACTCGAACAAGCTGCGTCCACCAAAGCAAAGATCATTGCGGTTGCACGTCGGCTATTCGCCACGCGCGGTTATGCAGGCACCTCCACGGAAGCTATCTTGGAGGAAACGCAGTTCAGTCGCGGCGCCCTTTACCACCATTTCGAGAATAAGGAGGCTTTGTTTGCAGCCGTGATGGAGGCAGTCGAGGTCGATATTACAACTGCAACTGCGCGTGCCCGAGGTAATGTTACTGATCCAGTGGAAGCGCTTCGTCGCGCATTCAATGCCTTTCTCGACCTGGCGTGCGAGACAGAAGTACGGCAGATCGTGTTGATGGATGCTCATTCCGTTTTGGGATGGCAGAAGTGGCGTGAGATCGAAGAGCGTTACGGGCTTGGCCGTTTGAAGCAAGCTCTGAAACTCATTGCTGCTACCGGACGAATTCGCGAGGACATGGTCGATGTCTTCGCACATATTTTGCTCGCAAGTCTCATCGAGGTAGCATTTCTAGTAGCTCGCTCCCCTGACCCTCAGGCCGCAGCAAGAACCGGTCGCAAGGCAATGAAGGAACTTCTCGAACGGCTTCTGACAAGGTCATAATCCTTGGAGGGGTAGCGGAAAATGGGCCTCCGCTGACACTCATTCCTCCCTCTGTCAAGGGCTGAAGATGTCCGCGCTTTCACCGAGAGGCGATGGAATTTCAGTCGTATTCGGGGCCGAAGTGCGGGGAGGGGTTCTGCGCGCGGTGATTTGCTACACATCATTCGAACCGGGTCTCTAGAGTGATCTCAACAAAGTCACTCGAGCCCGCCCAGCTTCTTCATGGGCCGTGGCAGGGCGGGAGAGAATCCACGGAATCTCGTCTCTTGTGTCTCCGCTTTCCTTGAATAAGCAGTGACACGGAACGGAGGATATCCGAGAATTTTGGCTTGCTTACCGAGGACAGTGAGCGTATATTGACATCGGTTACCGAGGACATAAACATGAGCAAACCTTCCGATCTGGTGCAGGGCACGCTGGACATGTTGCTGCTGAAAATTCTTGCTCTTGAGCCGATGAACGGGTTCGCCGTCAGTCAGCGGTTAAAGCAAGTATCCGGCGACGTTCTGCAGATGAGCGACGGGTCGCTGTACCCGGCTCTGCACAAATTGGAACAAGAGGGCTGGATCACGGCGGAGTGGAAAACGTCCGAAAAGGGCCGGCGGGCGAAATACTACTCACTGACGCGGCTGGGGCGGCGACAGCTCGAAAGAGAAGCAAACAGTTGGGGCAGGCTGTCCAGTGCAATTTCGCGGGTGGTCAAACTCAAAGGGGCATAAGCCGCACTAGCGCCAAAGGAGACGGCGATGCGAACAGCACATTGGCTCTACACGATTCCGTTGCGGCTACGGTCATTGTTTCGTCGAAGAGACGCAGACCGAGAACTCGATGATGAACTGCGCGACCACCTCGAACGAAAGACCGAGGAGTACGTGGCTAAAGGTCTGCCGCTGAAAGAAGCGCGTCGCCAAGCGCTAATCGACTTGGGCGGCGTCGAGCAAGTGAAAGAGAAATGTCGCGACACGCGCCATGTGAACTCGATTCAGGATCTGACTCACGATTTGCGCTACGGTCTGCGAATGCTGCGCAAATCTCCGAGCTTCACTGTTGTCGCCGTCCTCACCCTGGCCCTCGGCATCGGCGCGAATACGTCGCTCTTTTCCGTGGTGAACGGGGTGCTCCTAAATCCGCTGCCCTATCCACATCCGGATCAGGTCGTCATCGCAAGCAACACGAGCTCCACTCTCCCAGAAACCTGGATTTCCTATCCCGACTTTCTCGATTGGGTGCGCGACAATCATTCTTTCTCTTCGCTCTCGGCTTACGAGTCATTGGTCAGCTTTAATCTCCTCGGCCAGGGCGAACCTGAGCGCGTCTCTGCCACGGAAATTTCTTCCGCCTTTTTCCCCGCCCTCGGCGTCACTCCAGTTCTCGGCCGGAATTTATCGCCTGCCGAAGATCAATTGAACGGCCCGCCTGCGGTCATCCTCAGCGGCGGCTTCTGGAAAACGAAATTCGGCTCCTCGCCGGACATCCTCGGCAAATCCATCAACCTTGACGGCACCGACTACACCGTTGTCGGCGTTCTTCCCGAGAATTTCTATTTCTGCTGCGAAAACATCTCTTTTCGGCTCAGCGACGTCTACGTCCCCATCGGCGCTGACAAGAATCCGTGGATGCGGGATCGCAAGTTCCATCCGGGAATCTATGCCATTGGGCGACTGAAGCCGGGCGTCACGCTGGCCCAGGCGCGCGCGGACATGGATGGAATGGCGAGCAGTCTCGCCGCCGCCTATCCGGACACGGACAAAGACCAGGGCATTCGTGTCACGCCGCTGAAGCAAGTGGTGGTTCGAGAGATTCGACCCTTCCTCCTCGTGCTGCTCACCGCCGTCGGCTTCGTTCTGCTGATTGCTTGCGTCAACGTTGCCAACTTGCTCCTCGCGCGCTCTACCGGACGTGTCCGCGAATTTGCTATTCGCGCGGCGCTCGGCGCAAGCCAGGGCCGCGTCATCCGCCAATTATTGACTGAGAGCGTGCTGCTTGCGATGGCTGGCGGCGCGCTGGGATTGCTCTTGGCCTCATGGGGAACCAGGACGGCGCTGTCCGTGCTTCCCAGCACTTTGCCGCGCGCCAGTGACGTGCGCATGGACCCGCACGTCCTTCTCTTCACCTTGGTGGTCTCCCTTCTCGCCGGAGTTTTGGTTGGCCTCGCCCCTGCCCTCAAAATTTCGCAACCCGATTTGCACGAAACTCTCAAAGAAGGAGGCCGCGGCGCAAGCGGCGCGCATTATCGCACCCAGAGTGTCTTCGTCGTCATCGAAATGGCCCTCACTGTCGTACTCCTTGTTGGCGCGGGGCTTACCATTCGCACTCTCGTTAGCCTCTCGAGCGTCAATCCCGGATTCGACCCGCACCACGTGCTCAGCTTCAACGTTGGGTTTCCGCCTTCCGTTGCTAGCGCAGACGCGACACAAATTCGCGCCGGCTTTCGCCAACTCACCGACAAAATCGCCGCTGTTCCCGGCGTTCAGTCAGTGTCATTGATGAATGCGGCAGTCCCCATGGGTGACAGGTATGACGTGAACTTTTGGATCAACGGACAACCGAAGCCCGCGACCGATGCCAACAAGCCCCTCACTCTGTGGTATCTCGTAGGCCCCGATTACCTGAAAGTGATGAAAATCCCGCTCCTACGCGGACGCTTCCTCACCGCGCAAGACGATGCCAATTCCCCGGGCGTCTGCGTCATCGACGAAGACTTCGCTCGCAAATATTTCGGCAATCAGGATCCCATCGGCAAGCGCCTGAATTTCGACCTTGTCTACAAGCAGCTTGAAATCGTCGGCGTTGTCGGTCACGTCAAGCAATTCGGCCTGGATGAAAACGCCCGCTCGCTCGCGCGGGCGCAGTTGTATGCTTCCGCTCTGCAGCTTCCCGACAATTTGACCCAGGCTTGGGTGCCCTTCACGGGCTACGTGATTCGCACGCAGGGTTCGCCGGATGCCTTCGCTGCCTCCATTCGCGGCGCTCTCCGTCGATTCAACAGCAAGGCGGTTATGTTTCATACAGAAACCATGGACTCCGTCGTCGCGCGCTCACTCGCCTCGCGGCGCTTCGCCATGATTCTGCTCGCTGTCTTCGCCGCGCTCGCTCTGGTGCTCGCGAGCATCGGAATCTACGGCGTGATTTCCTATGTCGCCGGCCAGCGCACCCGTGAAATTGGCATCCGCCTGGCGCTGGGCGCGACGCGAAGCGATATCCTGAAAATGGTGCTGGTCGACGGAACGCGCCTGGCAGTTACCGGCGTGGCGGCGGGGCTCGTTGTCGTCGCGGGACTCACGCGGCTGATGGCGAAGATCCTTTATGGCGTGAGCGCGACGGATCCGCTGACGTTCACCGTCGTCGCCGTTATTCTGACACTGGTCGCGCTCGCTGCCTGCTACGTTCCCGCGCGGCGGGCGATGCGAGTCGATCCCATGGTCGCGCTGCGGCATGAGTAATCGTTGTGGAGCAGAGACGCATGAGATAGAAGCAGTTCGCTGCGACGGAGAAGATTTTGTGTCCAGCGCCCCGAAGCGGAGCGCCACGGCGCATTCGGTTACCGCTCGTTCTAGCAAATGGGTCTGGGTGCTATACTCGCGCGGCGAGTGCGCTCTGCAACTCGACCGCCGCTCGAGATCTCATGGATTCCCTCCGCCAGCAGCGCGAAAGCCACGCTGCTTCGAATGCAATCTGGAACAGATCTGGTATTCGAAGGATAAGACCGTCTAAACGCTTCGCCGAAATTCCCTTCCTTGATGGACAAGAACCGCGACCGGACTGTAAGATGAAAAGCTGTTTTGCTCGCATGCATGAGGGTTAGGAAGGGCTCGCATCTGAATCCAGCGGGCTTGCCGCCGGAAATGGTTGCGGTTTTGCAAAGCGCGGCTGTGATTTATCGCAAGTACTGGTGGCCCGCTCACAACGAATCCAACGAAAATTGGATCCCATCGCAAAAGGAACGAGTGCAAGACCTCGGACCGAAACTTGTTTCAGCGATGACAAAAGATTTGCACCAGCAGTGGCCCGCAGCGCCGATTCGCGTGGACGTTTGCTACTATGTCGCTGCACTCGGCCACGCCCTTACAACTCTCCCGCCGCATATTACATTTTCGAGCAGCGGTCCATCCAACCAAGATCTCAGCGGATTTGAACTGCTCTTCCATGAAGCTTCGCATACTTTTGCCGATACGATGATGAATGCTCTCTCTGCCGAAGGCCGCACGCAGCATAAAGATGTCGGCGACCTGTGGCATTCAGTGCTGTTTTATACCTCAGGCGTGGAACTTCGCCGCTTGCTGCCAGCGCCTGAACAGGCAAGCTTCACGCCTTACGCTTACCGATATGGAGTCTACCGCGGCAGATGGCGGAAATATCGGCGCTTACTGGAAACCGACTGGCAAGCTTACCTGGATGGCAAAATTGACTTCACCGACGCTATTCATTCGATGGTCGCGGGCCTGTAAATGAAAGCTTGCAAAAGGTCGGACGGTAAGCCCTCGACAAGTAACAAATCGTAAGTTGCAAGTCTTCGGGTACCGACCATCCTGTAGCACTGAGTTACTTAGGTCTTGGATTCAAGTCTGAGAGGGACCTTTCGCATGAGATTGTTGGCAAACCGAATTGATCTGTGAGACGGCTGAGCTCATTTTCCCAACGAATCCGTGCGCTAACAACAGGACTCGATCCCGTTTCTGAACCGACGGGACATCCTGCATCTCAGCAATATCAATCCTATGAAGAGCCATAATGACGAGGCTTAAACCGTTTCGAGAGGAACGATGGTAAAGGCACAAGCACATACCGTTCATACCGGCGTGATCACAGAATTTTGGGTTGCTCGCAACCCCGTGACGAATCTTAGAAAGAGGAGAAGCTATGCATAGCACTGGAAAAATAAAGGTTCTGTTCATCTTAGGGTTTGGTCCGATCGTTCGGGACACGGTCGAAAGTCGAAAGCTCTATAGCGAGAGCCTGGGGATTCGCTTCAAAGAAGAGAGTGGCGAGTATCTACATACAGAGGCGCTCAAAGGCGCAAAAAGTTTTGCACTCTGGCCGTTGTCTCAGGCCGCTGAGTCATGTTTTGGCAAAAACGTTTGGCCCGACAATATTCCCGTTCCGCAAGCCTGGCTTGAGTTTGATGTCGATAACGTCGAGAATGCAACGGCCAACCTCGAATCGCGGGGATATCGAATGCTCATCAAAAACAAGAAAGAGCCATGGGGCCAAACGGTCAGTCGCTTCATATCACCTGAAGGATTGCTGGTCGGCGTTACCTTCACTCCACTGATGCGTGGAGAGAAAGAGAAATAGTTCAGATGGCCGTGACTTGAAATTGCGTGACGCACAGAGTTTCTGAGTCGTCGGCAACTTGGAAACTGACCCACTACCTAGGAAACGTGAGAGGCGACGCCCAAGTGGCTGCCGTAAATACGAAATTAGATGCACTTCAGAAACAGATAAACTCAATGATCAGCCGAATCAATACTGCCGCCACGATTGTATCGGATATCGCCAAGGTTCTTGCAGTTGCGGCAAAAGTGATTCCGGGGGCTTAAGAGGGACGATTTCGTGGAGAAGGTTGGGCCGGAGTGTTCCTTTCTTAGTTGAGGGAGGAAACGTGGCTGCCTGAACTGCGCACTTGCGGTTCGTTACGATCCACCCCTTTGAGGATGGCACTGCAGAATCGGAAGAGCAATGGCGGAAATGTGTTTGGCCAGATGGCAATCGACGTGACTCGTATTAAACAGCGGGCTGGAGCCGACCATTGGACGACGCATTGTTGTTTGACACAAACCGCTTTCTGGCGGAGCGAGAGCGTTCGGTGAAACACTCATGTTTCGTGGCAGCAACCGTTCGCTAACAAGCGCAGCAGGTTGCCTACGCATTATTCGATGGGTTGAAGAAAAGCTTCCGTAATTTTTCAGAGGATGTGTTGGCGAGCTCATGCCGGCTAGCCACGTGCAATTTAGATAGAATATTTGATAGGTGAAATTTCACGGTGCTAACGCGAATTTGAAGCAGCTCCGCAATTTCCCGATTGGGAAGACGCCTGCGAACCAATTCCAAGATTTCATCCTCTCGCGGCGTTGTGCAACTTCGGACGTGGCTAGCTTTGTGCCGTAGTACGGACCCAACCTCCGCCAAGAATTTTTGGAACACTTCCGAAGGTACCCAAAATTCGTTTGCAGCCACTGAGTAAACTGCATGGACAAGTGTGTTTCGCGCTTGCTCATGCGAAACGTAACCTTGTATGCCCATGACCAGCAAATGCAGGATCTCGTCCTGACCCTTTGTTTTATCCAATATCACAAATTTCGCGCCAGCACACTTCTCTCTGAGGTGCTTCACGTACTCGGATAACGGTAGTTCCAGCCCCCATTGGTCAATAACAAAGATCATGTCCCTGCGCTGCGCTGGTGAGACCTGGTTGTAAGCTTTCAACGGGAGCACTCGGATGGCACGACTCCGCTGCAACAGCTGAGCTAGATAAGCTTCGGCAAGGCAATTCTGCGCAATTATGCAAACGATCAGGGTTGTCCTGCGTGATCGCCGGTACACTTCCTACTCCTACCAGGTAAGTTGCTCAGACAAGCCTGCGCTTGCCACGGGAGGCGCGGCTCCCCACGGGATCGAGAATTCGGTGAAGGTACGGCAATCAGCACCGGTTGTCAAGTGCCGTTCGGGTTACCCCGTCCATAGGTCTAAGCCGCTGCTCGACTAGTTGGAGCTGGACCTCCCCTCCCTGAAGGCTATTGTGCTTTCTGGCGCTCTTCTTTAGCCTCTGGCCACCGAAATCCATTCGGGGCCGGCGCTCAAACTTGCATCACGCGAAGTGAAACGGTAGCACTTGGCTTCGCCAGTTCCAGCGCGCCCCCGTCGACTTCGGTCGACTTCTCTTGGAGTAACCCACATGGCCCCTAACCGTCGTAAGGCCCAAGCTCCCCGAAAAGCGTCGCCGACCGATCCTGGAGCCAAAGGGTCGGCTGCCGAAAACAAAGGTGCGGGGGGAGCCGGAATTACTCCGGTCATAGCTGAGGCTAAACGGGGCGCAGCGGCGAAGCCTGCAGCGGCCCAAGGCGCAGGGGCAAAGTCAGCCGCGGGTAACGTCGCGCCCGCAAAGCCTCCTGCTAAAGTCAATCTATCCGGTGTCGCGATCAAGACGGTTCTGACGAATCTTGCCAGTCTCATCAAGTACATCACGCAGGCGAACCAGCCGTCGGTTTCGCTTCCGCCAAAAATTCTGGGGACGTTACAGCAGCCCGATAAAACCGCGGGCAGTAACCTGCAGATTGAAGTTCTGCCGCCTCCGCCGGCACCAGCAGGTGCTGGAGCACGCCCTGCGGTATTCGGTGCGAGTACGTCCGGATCGCAGGTGATCGCCACGGGACTCACGGATTCCGATGGGAATTTTTCAATGGTTCTGCCCCCTGGTGTGGTGTTGCCCCCTGGGGCAGCGCTGACGTTTCGCGTACGTGGTTCGTCACCGACCGCGGTTGTTCCGATTTCTGCGGATCCCAGCCTCCTTGGGCCCACAGGTTATCTGGGAACGATAGCTCTGCCGAATCTGCTCACTCCCATCCCGCCTGATATCTATCAGCAGTTGCAGCAGACATTGCCCACACGAGACGGGTCAGATGGCACGACCGGTGACACTTCGCCGCCCATGGTTCCCAAGCTCACCTTGGGCGACGACCAGGATTGCATACGGGTTCTCGAGAACCAACTTTCCTTCGAACAGTATCCTTACGGAATCTTCTTCCAGTTGATCGCACCCGCCTTATATACGGAGACCGAAACGGTCAACCCGGACCAGACCGGCGTCTATCAGAATGTGACACGCACGGATACACCCGCGAATCGAGGCCAATTAACGGGGCCGATTAGTATCGACGAGTTTCGTGAGGGCCTGCTGACTGGACCCGCAATTGTTGGGTCGCTGGGACTCGGTTACGTGCTTCGCTGCAGTCAGAACTGGTCGTTCCAAGGTCTTGCGCTGGGAGACCTGGTTTACTCCCTTCCACTTGCGCCGGGCGAACAGCAGCAGATTGTCGTGGAGGAACAGACCACAACTCTGGCCGTGACCGAGACGGAATCCGTGTTCGGGGTCGCGTCGAGCCAGGCTTCCCAAGCAAGCGACGAGTCGACGCAAGCCAATTTCCTGTCGGCCTTCCGACAAGCGGCTCAGGGTGGCAGTAGCTTTACCACCGCTTCGGAAACGGGGTCAATGAGTGCTGGAGGAGGCCTGCTCGGGATTCTCGGCGGACCGAGCGGCAGTTTGGGGGAGACTGTTTCTGGTGGCTCATCCAGCAACTGGATGGACGGGCTCCAAGATTACGCAACGAATGCCTCGCAATCCGTCCAGACCTATTCCGAACAGCAGTCTTTGGCTCAACGACGAGCCCAACGCACCGCCATGCGGATGGCTACTTCTTCCGAGTCCACCTCCGTCACCACCAAAACCATCACGAATCACAACAAACTGCACGCGCTTACCATGCAGTACTTCGAGGTTCTGCGCCTCTTCGACGTTCGCACCTCGTACGACGGGGTGAGCCTGGTTTGTCTGGTCCCTCTGGACATAGTCTGGTTCCTGCCGCCGGGCCAAAAGGAGCACCTCGACGATGTAATCACGGACAGCGATCTCTCGAATGCCATCCAGTATTCGACCCAGTTGAACAGTGCTCTGCAGAGCATGGCCGGGCAGGTCCAAATGGCGATTCCCTTCGCAGCCATACCATTTCTACAGGCGTTTGCGCAGAGCACGATCAACAATGTAAATGCCCAGCTCGGCGCGGTCGTCAACGAAGCGACATCTCTCAATGCACTTTTGAGCGGTCTGAGCGCCAGTTATGCCGTGCAGGCCAACGAAGCCTCGCAATTGCTTGGTCAGGTTAACCAGGCGCAGACCGCCATTACGCAGTACCTCGGATCATCGAACGTGTCCGACCTTCAAAACGCTGTGGCAGCTTTTCAAGCCGGCGCGGTTTTGGCGACCGCGTTGTTTCAACAGCTGTCGAACCCCTCGGTAAGCGGCGGCATGACACGGCAGGAGGTGCTGGATCGCTATGCAGGGCTGCTCGCGCACTCGGATGTGCTCAAGGTCTGGCTACCCTCAGAATTTGCCTCCGGTCTCACCCGGCTCGAAAAATTCGCGGCGGACCCCAGAGCATCGCTGGTACTTGACAGCCTGGCCGAAGACGTGATCCGGCTCTCCGCCAACGCTTCGGTACTACCCTTCGACCATATCTACGTGTCCGCCGTGACCCGGTGGGGAACGCGTCTCGGGCCGGTCGAGATGATTCCCAATCCTCCCGTCAGCGTCCCGGGTCAATTCGATCCCAGCAAGGCGTTCAAGACAGCCGACGACCTCATGCAGTACCTGCAAGGGCAGCGCAACCCAGGCAATGCTACGACATCAGTATTGCAGGCATCCATTGCGCTCCCGCGATCTCTGTCGCCATCGGACGTGGTGGGATTCGAGATCACGCGCGGCATGGACAGTTTTACCTACCAACTGGCCACGCCCCTCGATCTGTTCACGTCCTTCTTCGGAACAAACGGCACAACGTGGCCGGCGGGGGTGCTGGGCGGCATTGGAGGACTGATCGCCCCGTCCGTTGCGCCACTGGCGCAAACGTACTCGGCCGCTCAATTGGCCAAGGAGCTGGGGCCACCTTATTTCTGGAACTTCCGTGCCGATCTCACGGCCAGCGTGATGGGCAATCCGGAAAGCTACGTCAAGCCAGACTCAAGCTTTATCGAGTTGCCCGCCGGGGTTTATCCGATCCCAGCGATGCAGGTTGCGCCGCTCCTCAAATATTCAGACTTGATACTTATTGAGAACACGCTCCAACACGTGCTCCGAAATATGGTGAGGTACTCGAAGGCGGTGTGGATGTGGCTGACGCCCGAAGAGAGAGTCATGCTGCTCGAACCCTACTTTGTTTCCTTCCCAGGACTCTCCAGCACGGTCCCTTTGCTGGACTGCGTCGGCAATATAATTCTCGGATTCCAGGGGAATTGCATGATGATGCCTTTCTCGATTCCACAGGCATTAGGTGAATCGCAAGGATGGCCAATGACCACGGGGCAGTTGGAGGACTCGCTGTTGCAGTTCCACCGCCAGAGCGCACCGCACGAGGTGAAACGTGCGATGCTTCCGACGCGTGGCGTACTGGGCGAGGCCATGCTGGGCCACTGCGCATCGGGCGAAAAGATCGACCTAACCAGGTTCTGGAACTGGCAAGACTCGCCTGCAGACACTGCGCCCGCGATCGCCCAGGTCACCGTTCCAAATAGTCAGGTCTCCACGCTGGCATCGGCTCAGGCTCCCAACCAGCTGAGTGGAATGTTGCCGAATCTGGTGAACAACATGGTACAGGCCGCCGCCCCACAACAGCCGAATACTAGCCTCTTGCAGGCCCTGATCACGGCTGTGTTGGCGCAAAAAGGGATTGATCCTTCGATGATAACCGGCGCTAGCCAACTAGCGACCTTGCTCCAAAGCACACAGAATGCGGCGGCTTCAGCGCGCGCGGATCAGGTCAAGGCCACGACGGATCTCACTTCACAGGCCATCACAACCTTGGGGAAGATCGTGACAGGTCCCAGTTCCGGTGACCAAGGCGGCTCTGGCAACAAAGGCGGTAATTCCAGTTCAGGGAATTCAAGCGGCTCAGGCAGCTCGGGCGGATCATCCGCCGCCGGTCTCGTAGCTGCGATACTACCTTACGTCATTGCAGCGCTCGGTTAAAACGGAGACGGACTATGGCCCTTCCAGTCATCACGTCGATTGCACCGATCTCCGGCCCTGCCGCCGGCGGAACGATTGTGACGCTCACTGGCACTGGTTTCACCGGTGCACTTGCGGTCGGGTTCGGCTCGACAGATGCGAGTGCGCTCTCGGTGATGAGTGACACGACAATGGTAGCGGTCAGCCCACCGGGAACGGGCACCGTCAACGTCACGGTGGTGACACCCAACGGAAGGTCGGCGGTCAACGCCGCAGTGCAGTTCGGTTATGCAGGGGGCACCTCAACCACTTCGACAAACTATTACGTTGATCCGGCCCTGACATCGCAAATCGTCGGGAGCCTCATAAATTTAGTTCAGGCAAACAATTCTCCGGACGCGATCACAGCCCAATCGATCTTGATGCGGCGCCTTGCGCTTGAGGGCGATGTCGTCAGCTCGCGCATTCCACCACCGAAAAACATCTCGGAGATCGGCGGTTATATCAACCTGCTCGGCACACTGGGAGAAAATGCCATGCGCGAGCAAACGCTCGCCGGCATACTGGGCGTGGCTGGGCCTTCTCCGGCGCTCGGTTTCCAATCGGCACAACCACTCTCGATGGTGAGTTTGCCCAATGATCGTCCTGGAGGAGCAGCACAGGCTAGTCTGCCGCTGTCGCTGCTGATCCGCAGCGACTTCCTGAACGC
Source organism: Candidatus Acidiferrales bacterium (assembly GCA_035949735.1). GTDB lineage: Bacteria > Acidobacteriota > Terriglobia > Acidiferrales > UBA7541 > Palsa-295. The sequence continues at coordinate 13,625 of DASYZC010000086.1, forward strand.
GTTCCTCGCGGCGACGAAGATTTTGCACGCGCAAGGCGCCACGCTCCCTTGCTCCGCGCCTTCTGCGATTGCGTTGCCGCCCGGTGGCCCAGGCTCCGTTCTACCATCCGACCTCTTGCTGTATATTGGGCGAGTGCTGACGCTTGCTACCTCTGCGGCTCTCATCGCGCCGGTAACCGATCCGTTAGCACTGGTGCGGCCAAGCGGCAGCGGCAGCCCTTTTGGGATCGCCACCAATGTGCTGTCGGCAGGAACTGTCGCCGTGCCTCCCGCCAACTACGATGCACTGCAGATTGCTGGCGGCGCTATCGTTACTACTCCGCTGGTCGGTGCGAGTCTGGTGATGGTGGCGCCGTTACTGGCAAATGCTGGGTTCTATCCGGCCTCTCCATTTCCAGCACCCGCAACGCCAACAGACTTTGCATGGGCACGTCTGACGAACATCACCGGATTAGTTTCCGGGGTGACATCGTACGGCGACGAGCTAGCCCTGCTTTACCCGCAAAGTGTTATTGCCGCAAGCGCGCTCGCTCCTGCTCTAGGCTATCTGTGGAACGGCACGACTTTCGCGCCTTGATATGCGGCCGAAACTGAAGCAAGCTGTCGCACCGTTGGCCGAGGGTGCAGGCCTGGGGTTCGGTAAGGTCGCTGGCTTCGCTCCAGTGTGCTATCCATCCGCCTTCAGCCCAGTGCGGACCAGGTAATTGGCAAGCGAGGCGGGGCACGCACAAGACAACTTCCGGACCTGTAATGCCCGGCGCGGCTTGCGTAGTTCTGAGTAAGAGTCGCCTTCAGGCTGCTGCTGAAGAACCCGATCTATGAGGTTGCGGTTTTGCGGACAATCTACGGACAATTGAGGGAGGTTTAGAGGATTCCTTCGGCTCGGGGCGACCAAAGAAAGTACTTGGATTTTCCGAATCTGAACCTGTTAACGAAATGTTGCAGGTTCGAGTCCTGCCGGGGGCCATTCTTCCTCCTTAATCCCGATCGCCCAGCCGTCGAAGCGTACAGTGTCGGTCGCAATGAAAGTCCGTGGCAAGTCAGTATGGAATATTTCGGAGAGGCGACCGCCGGTGCAAGACTTCTCAACAAAATCCTGAATCGTGTCCGCCCGCAGGGAGGAACCAACCAACAACTTTTTTTCGGAACTGATGGCGGAGCATATTGCCCTAAAAGAAGAGTTGGGTGGAACGGGCCAAAGAGCGGTATCCCGGGGTTAGGCCGCGAGTAATCTCCGACAACGGCCCAGTTCATCGCTAAGGACTTCAAGGAGTTCATTCGCACATCGGGCATAACGCACGTCAGGACTTCACCGTATTACCCGCAGTCTACCCTCAATCGAACGGCAAAATCGAACGGTGGCACAAATCCCTCAGAGGGAAATGCCTTCGGCCCGGGACGCACACAAAGCGGCTGCGCACGCAATTCCGCAGTCAAGGCGTTCTGATGCCAACTTAAAGTTTCGCCTGTCGCGCTGGACCGATACACTTCGACTATTCATGGTCGTCTACTGCGTTTCGCGCTTCGTTAATATAATATTGAGGAACGAGGCCGTGCTCTTCGTGACAACGCCATGACGGACATCGCCAGTTCCGCCTTCAGTTCGCGCTCTCGCATCATTGCCTACTGGGTCACCACCGCTCGGGTCGTCTCCGAACTGGCTTTGGGAGGCGTATGGGATATCCTACGAGTGCCCCAGGTTCGCGGCCTCATCGAACGGTTGGGCTATCCTCTATATTTTCTGGTCATCCTGGGATCTGGAAACTGCTCGGCGCTGTCGCGTTGGTCATTCCGCGGTTCCCCCGACTCAAGGAGTGGGCCTACGCCGGTGTGTTCTTCGACTTGACGGGCGTTGCAGTTGCGTCCTGGGCGCTCCGTCCGCCATCCCGCCGCCTTGATCCCTCAAACGCGCAGGAAAGGCTAAGAGGCGCTCGAAACAAAAAGTTAAATGCAGTACAGCGCAATAACCGAAGCAGAGGACATTGGCCCTGGCCCACTCCGTGCGATTTTCGACCACCGCTAACGTTCGTCTGTGGGACACGCCCTACCTGACTCCTGTCCCTATGACTCCCAGGAACTTAGTCTCGTCCGACACGGCTCCATGCACAGTCATGCCGGGCCATTACTCTTCGGCGGCGACGACCAGCTTTGGGATTCCTGCGCGAATTGGCTCCGCATGGTCCGCGAGGGACACATTATGTCGTGACGTCGCACGGCAAAGCGGTTGCCAACATAGTGCCTGTCGAGAAGAATGTGGTGCCACGCGTGGCGCTTGTGCCACCCTGGTCAAGCGATTGCGATCCGAAGTCATGGTTACCGCCGGCCGTTGGGGCCGGGCTGAACTGATACCGCTTGCCTTCGGTCATCGCAGCGGATGTATCTGGATGTGCGAAGGTACGCCGCGCGTCGTACTCTCTCCGGTCCGCGCTTGATTATGAATTGACCGAGCGGTATAAGCGGTGCTTGCCGCTCTTCGCTACTCGACCGGCGTCCAGTGCCGTTACACCAGGATCTGTCGAGGATTTTGCGAATTTCTAGGCAACAAGGAAAGAGATTCTGAGACTCTCCAAAACAGTGCCAGTTTCAGGTAGTTCGCCCTCTCCAATTCATTCTTGGTCGCCATAATGGGTGTGCGATTCCCAGATTGGGAACACAAGGACGGCGGTGTTTCGCAAGGTCGGGCCGGAATTTTTGACAACACGTAATTTCTTGTTTCGAAATTGCGCGGCCATCTCTCGCCGAACGTCGTTCAGCGTCTGCAAACAGTTGTGGATCTTGCCGTGCGCATGCGCAAGACGATCCGCCAGGTCACTGCTGAGTGCGCGAAACTCCGCACCGCGCATCCTGATTCAGCATCATTTAACGGTTTGTCACTTGCTTTCGATAGAGATTTATACTAGAAGGATACTGGCTGCGGATGAGGGTGAAGCCGGAGGCAACCAGTACAGAGCCGTCCAAGGCTATCGGATGGCAACAGAGTTGCAAGCTGTATCGCGAATCGGCGCGAGTGGGCTCCATTTTGGAACTTGGAGCGCCACAGGTTTCCGGCTGGGAATTTTGTCCGAGACATGCGAAGTAGGCTGGTCCGCGTTCATTATCTGAGTGTTTCTCGAGTGGCACAAGTACAGTTGTATGATTAACAATATAGACAATTGAAAAACTTGAGCTTGACTTATTTGATAGACTA
>DASYZC010000087.1:0-12621 GCA_035949735.1 Candidatus Acidiferrales bacterium
CATTCGTGGCGTTGTACCACGATTCGCCAAATGGGAAGTGTCCCATCTCCGCCACCACACTGCCGCTGGAATTGGTCACCATGCGGTTCGAGAGATGATCCTGATGATAATAATTCGTGCCCGAGGAATCGATTCGGGCCAAGAGCGCTCCGCCCGCGTAAATATACTCGCGCGTCGGCGAACTTGGCGCTGCGCCGTTCGCGTACTCGGCGATCACCTTCGCGCCCGAGAAGATGTACACCGTCGTCGCGCTGCCCGCGACCTTCTCTACCCGCAAGCCGTTGCCATCATAGGTGTATGTCCCGGAACCCAGCCCTCCGCTCGCGGTGACCGCGCGGCCCTCGCCGTCATAGGTGATCGTGTTCAGCCCGTCGTTCGTCATGTTGCCGCTGAGATCGTAGGCGTCGGGCGAAGTGGTGATCTGGTTCGTTGTCGGGCTCACGGTAACTGAGTTCGTCGGGCAGGTGATCCCCGTGCAACCCGAGAGGATGGTTTGCATCCAGCGGTTGCCGTAGCGGTCGTAGCTTTCCGAAAGGCCCCAAGCCGGGTAGCTTGTCGAGCCGCTCGTGGCGGCATTCGTCAGGCGATACAGCGAATCGTAGGTATACGTCGCGCTGCGCCCGCTCTGCATATAATCGGTGATGCTGGAAATCTGGCCGTTGTTGCTTCCGGCAGAGCCGTAAGAATAGGTTAAACCGAACTTCGACGTTGAATCATGCGTGCAGGTGCCGTTGCGGTTGGTCGTCGAATAATCCAGACAACTCAACTGCAAGCGATCCGGAGAAAAGCCGAAAGATGCGTAAACCCCGTTCCCATACTTCATTCCCGTCGTGAGGCTGGCAGCATTGTACCCGAACCCCGTCGCAAATGGACTGGCGGCACTGCCACAACCTGTTGTGGATGGCGCGACTTCGCACAGCCGCCCGATGGGGTCCACGCTCTGCTGGACGACGCGTCCCGAAGGATAGGTGATCTGCGTCAATTCGTTTGCAACGTTATATGCGTAGCCTGTTGTATAGGTCGTCGTGCCCATGACTTTTTGCAGTTGGGTCAACTGGCCGAGACTATTGTAGCTGTAATTTTCAGAGCCGACTCCATCGGTCATGGTGATGAGGCGACCGTTGTTGAATTGGGCAGCATTCGTGCCATAGATCAGCCCTACGCTTGCAGTGGCAGGCACGCCCGGAGCGTTAATTACGTTATAGCTGATGCCGGTAAGGCGATTGAGTCCATCGTAGCCGTAGCTTGTGAGAACTCCGCGGGCATCGGTTCGATAAAGAAGATTGTCGAAACTGTCGTAGCCGTTGGCGTTGCAGGTGCCACCGGACACAGTTCCGAAACAAACTCTTCCGCCTTCCGGCGTCGTGGCACTGCTCAAGCGCCCCAGACCATCGTAGACATAGGACCGCGTCTGCGATCCCTGTGAGACCTGCGTCAACTCATCAAGGACGTTGTACGTGTAAGAAGTTTGAAGAGTGAGGCTGTTGCCGTTCGTCGGGTCAGGTTCCCAAACACCTGTCAGTCGCCCCGCTCCGTCGACTTGCGATTTGCGCTGTTTTCCGGTCGGATCTGACGCTGTAGTGGTATTTCCGGTGTACGAGGCGGTTGAAGCTGAATTGTCTGGCAGCGTCACCGTCGTGGCACGGCCCAACGCATCGAGCTGAGTCGTCGTCCAGTATAAGGTACCTCCGGTATACGGATTGCTCGTTGCGTAAGCGCGTCTCAAGAGATCGTACTTGGCACCCACGTTGGAATAGACGTTGCTGCCAGCATCTTCTGTTGTCGAAAGTGTCGGATCACCGAGACCGTCGACCGCAGTAACTTGCTGGCTTGATTTCGAAGCGTCAATCGTCGTGGTGGTCGTTGTCATGAAACTCGCGTCATTATAACTGTGCGAGATGCTTTCACCATTCGTTTGCGAGACGACCGTCGGCCTGAGTGATGGGTCGTAATTGAACGTGGTGACCAAGTTGTTTTCGTCGGTGGAAGTTTTTATCAGTCCATTGGCGTAGTACGTGGCACTGGTGGTCAAAGTTGGCGAGGTGCCACTGGTGACGGAATCAGGTTCCGAATAATTCGTGCTCGTCGAGTACGTCCAAGTCTTGCTCTGACAACAATTCAATTGCGCGGTGAGCAAGTTGCCAAAAATATCGTAGGTGAAATTTTTGGTCACCGGGCCACTTGGTCCGCTGGGAGTGAGGTATGTTGTCACGGAGGTCGGATTCCCGCGGTAAGCGAAAGCGCACGGGTAGTCCGTGTCATCGTGCTGCGCGACTCCTGTGGGGCAGTTCCCAAGCGCCGCTCCATCGTACGTTGCATCCTGACGGTATACGACACTCCCGCTGCTATTCGTAATCTGCTTTGAAATCAGAAGATCGCGAATATTTACGCTCGTATAATTCGCAGATGTGTTGTATGTGAGATTTGTGGTTCGGATGAGAGCCCCACGGCCACCTGACCCAAAATCATATTCGGAAACTACATCGAGCAGGCTATATTGATCGAAAGTCGTGTCGACTTCTGATTGGGTCGTGCCGTCATCTAGGATTGTTACCTGCGTCGCAGGCGAACCGTTGGTTGCCCAAGTAGTGTTAATAGTACGGAGCGGCGTGCCAGTGCCCGGAGAATTGGGATATATCTTGCGAGAGATTTCTTGGCCAGAGAGATCGAACGTTATGACCGTATCGTTGGCCTGCGATGTGTCGGCTAACTGAGGCGTTGTGACTGTAGTGAAGGATCCGCCATTGCCCACGAAATTCCAAGTGGCACTATTTGTTCCATCGCTCACGGTTCGAGCCAGATTCGTCACGGTTCCGCTGCTGCAACTAACGCCGTCATTTGACCCTCCAAACGTGTAGGTGACACTTCCGCCCGTCGGAAGGGTGATTTTCGCCAGTCGGCCAGTGGTAAATCCGGAGTGAAACGGTGTAGCTTCGTAGGTGAATGTGTAGCTTTGCCCGTTTGGCAGATCAAGTTCAGAAGGCAAGTTCTGGGACACAGTCCCTCCCGAATCATACTCAAGTAGCCCGGAACAAGCGAAGTACGTACTTATCGTTTGGGGGCTGAATTTGAGAACGAATTTTTGATCGTTGCCGCTGGTGTCGTAGTAGTGATATTCAACATTCAATCCGTTCTGGATTTGCCTCATTGCAACACGGCCCGCTGAATCCTGCCAATCCCATTCGTTCTGATTGACATACACCCTACTGATCTGATTTCCATTTGTATCAGTCAAAATGTCGTTCTCAACGTCCATCTTTACTCCAGTTTTCGCTGACCAGACGAGCAAGGCGGAAGGATCGTTGTTCGGGGGACCGATGCTCATGTAATAAAGGTTGTCAGTCGAATAAGCAGCCCAGCTACCGGTGAACGTCTCTCTACCCGTGCAGCTACTGTAGGTGTCGGTCACGTGTATGCCCGTTCCAAAACTATGCGGCGTACCAGCCGGATCCACGTAAACATAATTGCCCCACGTCGACTGGCTCGTGTAGCCACCGCACTCCCCATCGAAACATCTCCCACAAGTTCCGTCGATAACTGAAAAGGAAGCAGAGACGGAGCCCAGCATTAAAGTCGGTGGACTGGTAATCCAGCCACCTGTCGGCGCAGGCTGCCAGGCTCCACCTGAAGGAACCCACTGCAGTGAGTTGTAATTAAGGGAGAATCCGAAGGGCATACCGCCGCGCCCTGCCGTCTGGATTACTGGAATTGAAACAATCGTGTTCAGGTTTTGCAGATTTACAGTATCCACCGGACCCCTTTGAAACGAGCCATACGGAGGATATCCAGTTTGCGCAAAAGATGCCGGGGCGAAACAGAGGGCGCAGAGGGCAAGAGCTAGGCGCTTCATCTTTTGTCTCCGTTAATTGCTGTTGCTGCAATTGACCTGAAATTGGCTATACTGCAAACCCGTATTAAAGGAAACGCTCTGAATCGAGATTGTCAGCCACGGGGTACCGTTGAGGGACTTCTTGATCGTGTAGGGATATGCGAAACCACTGGTCTGCTGATAATTCGAAAAGTTAAGCTCTACCAACGTCTTGAAGGCTCTTCCAGCAGCGGCCTGCTGGGTGAAGGAAATCTTCACCGGCAAGCCGGTTGACGTGTCGATCCACACGTCGTGAAGCGAAAATGGTGCAAGCGGCAGCAGGTGCGGCTTTGAAGCAAAAGTATTCCAGAAACGGATATGCTGAGTGACTGCATCGTCAACGGTTTCCTGCCCCACGTATTGCAGCGATGCGTCCGGATTGTTCAACGTTCCGACCAGCAGGGGAAGCGGGTACAAGGCTGTCTGACTCGTGGCCGCAAGCTGGTCAGTGAGTTGCTGTTGAGCAGTCGAGCCGTCCACCTGCCCAGCCATCCAGTGGGAGTAAATCGTGGTTTGAGACAAGTTAGGCAAGCTCACTGCCTCGCTCGATTGATCCGTAGCCCGCGTGAAGATCTGGACTGTTCCGTCTTGCGACTCGGAACCGACCGTGGCGTTTACGCTCCCCGTAGCCGCGGAATCTGACGGAGCTCCTCCGCCCATCGCCTTAATGGCCGCCTGCAATACCAACATGGCCTGCGGGTCTCGCGCAGGAGTTGCGACCGTTGGAGATTGCTGGGCCTGAATGGAAGTACCGGAGAAGAAAAGACCGACAATAAAAAGCGGGCCGAGTCGCATAATACGCATCGGGCACCCCTCAGTTGTAAAATTGAAGCACTTCTATGCTTCCCAAGAGTAGTTGTCAACTAAAATAATTACTTAGTACTGAGGTACCACCAGCGGCGCTTGGCAGCCGCCTGTTGAGACCAGCGGATTAGCCATCGTCAACACGCTCACCAAAGAGGTTGTGCTTTATGGCCCGGCCCCTTTTGGTTGCAGTACCATAAGCGAATTCTCTTGCCGAATACCGTGCAACACCGTACAGAACCGTGCTGCAAGACCACAAGCACGCTACCATCGTGCAGGATTCGTTGTGGCCACCCTTAAATTATTTTTCAATCGCTAGGAAACCCTTTGCCGCCCTCTTGCGTCTATTAAGTAGATGGGGTGAGCTTCTTGCGACGCACGTATAAATCCGTCTCTCAGCTCCCCGGGCCACATACGAACCAACGAAGCCAAATTGCGAGAACAAGGAGTTTTCAGATTCTCGCCTTCAGGGTTCTGAGGCATGCCGGACGAGTCCCTACCATTTGAAGACGGTCCCCGCGTCCGACTCATTCCACGCACGGGCAGCCGCAGTCTGAAGTAAGGCCGCCCGCAAATCTTTGCTTGGAGCCAGCCTCCATGTCGCGTGGATTCGACTCTTTCGATTTGGATGACTTTCGGGATTTTCTGCCCGATTCTCCGCGCGAAAAGCCCCAGCGCCCTGAGTATCCCGAAGAGCGGGAACCTGATCGTGGCGCGGGCGGAACTTCCACTTCCGAAGCGCATCGCGACCTTCCGAAATCTTCTCGTGTCGGTGATCTGCGCGATGCAACCCGTAACGTGTATCGCGACCGAGAACACACTTACTCGCTGCGCAACTCCGAAATTCACGCGCTCATTGAAGCTGGCAAATTCCGCGTCGTGGACACAAACGATCTCGCCAAGTTTGCCTATGCTGGGGACCGTGACCGGATGGAGAGCGACATCCGCAATCTCGTCCGGCAAGGACTGGCCGAGGAGCGAGGTACCAGCATCTTGAAGAACGAATCGCGCCAGGTGCTCACGTTAACCAAAAAGGGCCACCGCTTGATCCGTCGGCAGAATCTTCTGTCTAAAGACCAGGCTTTCTATCACGGTCTCGTCAAGCCGAAGGAAGCCAATCACGACGCCGACCTGTATCGGCTCTATCAGAAAATTGATGGCGATATCGAACGCAAAGGCGGACGTGTGCTCCGCGTTGCACTCGACTATGAGCTGAAAGAAAAGCTCTACAGAAAGCTGAGCGAAGCGCAGGCGCGCAACCATAAGCGCCTCGATTCGCAGAAACAGACGTTTGCCCGCGAGCTTCAATTGCCTGTGGTTCAGGGCAAAGTCGTCCTGCCCGACATGCGCATCGAGTACGAAACCCAGGACGGTGATCGCAGTCGCGTGGATGTCGAACTCGCAACGAGCCACTACCACGGCAATCATCTCGCCGAGAAAGCACGCGCAGGATTCCAAATCTATGCCCGCTCGCAGGATGTCTCTGGCTTGCGACGCATCCGCGATGAACGAGAAATCACCACCGCGATTCTGACCTTTTGACCATGAGATTCCCTGAGACCAGTATTGAAAACGCTCGCGGCCTCGGCTACACCGAGGATGAAGCCCGATTCCTCTATCTTGTCGCCATGCACTCCGGGTACTTCTCGACGCGCCAGTTTCTCGAATTCACCGGAGCCAAGAGCGGGGATAGGAGCGTGGGATTCACCCAGAAAGTGCTCGGCAAGGGCCATGCGATCGCCCGGCTGCTTCTCCGCAATGGGCGCGTCTACCATCTTTTCTCGCGCATCGTGTACCGCGCCATCGGACGCGAAAACCTCCGCAACCGCCGCGAGCATGGCCTTGAGTACATTCGCTCTCGGCTGATGACCCTCGATTTCGTGCTCCGGCATCTCGACTACAACTACCTCGAAACTGAGCACGAAAAGATTCTCTATTTCTGCGAACAACTAAGTGTCCCGAGACAATTCTTGCCGACGAAACGCTACACCGGAGCGATCCACAAGAAGGCGACGGAACGATATTTCGTGGACAAATTCCCCATGTTCTTCCGTCCTTCCTCCTCCTCTGTGGTGAATTTCACATTCATTGATCCGGGCTGGGAGACTCTCAAGACTTTCGAGAACCACTTGTTTGCATACAGCGGTCTGTTTCGTGCGCTTCATGACGTTCACTTGACCTATGGGGCGACTCGGCCCACGCGCTTCGAGGCGGCCCGAAAGATGTTTCTGTCGATGGTGGACCGCCCTCCGAAAGTTGATCCCGGCGAGGAAGTACTTCGGTATTTCCGTCTGCGCGAAGCGTGGGAAGCAAAAAAATACGCCCTCTTTTCAAATGACGACATCGAGCGCTTGAACGAATTGACGCAGCGATTCGGCAAGCATCCTTGCCAAGAGAGATACCCGGCATGGAGAGATGGACAGGTGTCGAGCGACATGGTGCGCTCCCAGTTTCGCGATCTCGCCCCGCCACGAAAAGTTACCTTCGACGCGGAATTCGTGGACGGACAGGCCGCTCTGTTTGAAGCAAACCCAAAGAGAAAAACCAATCCTGAAACGGCGATGATGAACGTGAAGGCAGTTTCGGACAGCACTTTCAGTTCACCTTTCAGACCAGTTTTCGCCGGAGAACAGGAGGAAGCGACAGAAAAATAAGCCAGATGCGCCAACCCGAAGCACAAACCGAAACGCGGCCAAGACTTCCACTTCGGGCGGGAGCGACCCCATGAGTTCGGCTTTCAGCCGCCCAAAGCTTCATGGGGTCGCTCCCGCCCTGCCACGCATTCTGCGTGTATCGTCTTGGCCGCGTCGTAGAAACCGAATCAACGACTTTGTAATGCACTGCGTAATACAAACCGTAACCATGAGAGGAGAACAGCCATGCCCATCCTGAAAGCGCCACCGAAACAATCCAAGAATGAATCCCTGCAACTCCGCGTGTCTGCGGAGTTCAAAATCGAAGCTGCAACACTATGCTCAATTCCTTGAAGCCTCACCCTCCTACGTCGTGATTGAAGCTCTGAATCGTATCTTCGAGAAAGACCGCGAATTCAAAGCATGGCTTGAGCAACATGCAGGAAGCGGTAGCGAAGCGCAGATTGAAATGAATGCCACCATGGAGGCGATCAGGAAAGCTTAATGCCCCGCCACATCCAATTCGGAGCGCGCAAGAGAACGGCCTCCCCGCGACGGCTCGTCCTGCGCCTTGTCATGCTCGACCTCAGTCAGGGTTTCTTCAAGAAGTTAGCAGACTCCTTCGATGATGCACCGTTACAGGAACAAAAGGCGCGAACGACACAAACGTTTGAACTGCCACTAACCGAAGAACAGCAGCAGACCACAGGGGGAGCAACGCTCGATGCCGCCTCGATTCGCTCCCTTCGCAGCATGTTCCTCTTGCTCGATGAGTGGGACCGAAAGCTGTCTACGGAAAGGACGGACGAAAATTCTTCCAGGCAATGCGAAATCCTCGTTGACACCAAGATTCACTGAGTGCATGTTGAGCAAAACAGTTTCCGATGCGGAGGCCAACGTGAAATCAGCCGTCATCTATGCCCGAGTTTCCAGCAAAGACCAGGAACGCGAAGGCTATTCCATTCCCGCGCAGTTGAAGCTTCTCCGCGAGTATGCCCGGACGCATGAATTCCAGATTGTGCGGGAGTTCATTGACGTGGAGACGGCCAAAACGACGGGTCGCAAGCAGTTTGGCGAGATGGTGCGATACTTTCGGGAGAATCGCTTCTGTCGCATCGGCATCGTCGAAAAGACCGACCGGCTGTATCGCAACTTTCGTGATTGCGTCACGCTCGAAGACTTGGAAGTCGAAATCCACCTGCCCAAAGAGGGCCAGGTGATCGGTAAAGACTCCAAGTCACAGGCGAAGCTTGTCCACGGCATTCAGGTTGTGATTGCCCGGAACTACATCGAGAACTTGCGCGAAGAAGTACGCAAGGGCATGCGAGAGAAAGCAGAACAAGGCATCTATCCGAGCCGGCCGCCCTTGGGCTACTGCAACAACAAGCTCGAACACACAATTGAGATTGGTCTGCAGAAAGCACCCATCGCAAGACGCATGTTCGAACTCTATGCGTCAGGACAGCATTCGCTGGCAAGTGTGCGGCAAATTCTCAGAGACGAATTCGGGCAGCTTCTCGCCAAAGGCTATCTCGAACGATTGCTCAAGAATCCCTTCTACAAAGGCCAATTCATCTGGGAAGACAAACTCTACAGCGGCACGCACACGCCGCTCGTCAGCGCGGAACTCTTCGAGCAGGTGCAAGCTGTCTTTCGCGGCCACAACAAGCCCAAGTACCGCAAGCATGAATTTGCCTTTTCCGGTTTGCTCCATTGCGCCTACGACAACTGCGCGGTAACGGCGGAATTCAAAAAGAACCGTTACACCTACTACCGTTGCACTGGCTATCGCGGGAAATGCGATCTCCCGCGATTCCACGAAGAAGAACTTGGTGACCGCCTCGCCGTCACGTTACGTAACATTCACATTCCCGATGATGTTCTTTTGCAGCTTGAAAAATCCTTGCTCACCGATAAAGGCCGCGAGGAAGCGATTAGGAAAGACCAGGGCGAACGCTTGCAGCGCAGATTGACCGCACTGCGTCATCGGCTCGATCAGGCTTATCTGGATAAGCTGGACGGTAAAATCACCGAAGACTTCTGGAATCGCAAATCAACTGAATGGCAATCCGAAGAACAGCAGGTTTCACAGGTTTTGCAAGGCTTGGGGCAACCAAAGCCCGAAAAAATGCTGGACGCAATGAGGACTTTAGAACTCGCGAATAAGGCGTATTTTCTGTACCTTAAGCAGGAACCGTCCGAAAAAGCGAAATTGCTCAAAATTGTACTTTTGAACTGTGCTGTGGATGCCGCAAGTGTTTATCCCACATATAGAAAGCCCTTCGACTTGATCTTTCAACATGCCAAAAATGAGGAATGGCGCGCCCGGAGAGATTCGAACTCCCGACCTTCTGGTTCGTAGCCAGACGCTCTATCCAGCTGAGCTACGGGCGCTAAAGGACTTAGCGATTTTATTTTGCATGCTCTTTGCATACTGGACATGCAAAAGCGTCGACTCCAGCTTTCGGATTCGAGTTTTTTGATCTCGACATTGGCTGGTCCGGTCGACCGTCCGCATTATCGAACAGCGCGCTCACTTTGTCCAGCGCCCTAACCGCGGCTGCATCGATCGATTTTACGTAATGTGCCGTCAATGCCTCAGCGATTTCCGGCTCACGCCGTGCTCGCGGTGAATTGCGGCGACTAAGGCCACAGCTTTGCCGCAACTGAAATCGCGCAAGATCACATTGCAAGTCTGCAAGCCAGGGTGCTATGCTCCGCGCCAAGGTCCGCCGGAATTGAACGCGGAGCGGATGGCAGAACGTAAGACCGGCTGGCTCGAGTGGGGAAACACGTATCGAAAGCTTTCGCGTGGGCTGGCCGGGAACTAGCGCTGAAGAGTTGATGGCAATTAGGGGGACGCACATGCGCAATGGGATTCTCAGCATCGCCGTCATTGTTGCTGCAGTCGCTTGCTTAGCCGCCCAACAGGCGCCAGCGCCTCCACCAGCGATGTCCGATAACGTGTCTGGCTATCATCTTTCCGCTTCCATTCCGTTGCCCGATGAAGGTTTCTGGGACTACCTCGGGATTGACGAAGCGAACCATCATCTATTTGTTTCCCACAGCGATGAGATTCTGGTGATCTCTACCGATACAAATCAGGTCGTCGGCAAGCTTGCGCCGACTCCGCGCAGCCACGGCGTCGTCATTTCTCGCAAGGACAATCACGGTTTCACCAGCAATTCCGGCAATAGCAGCGGACAGCAGGGTGTAAGTAGCTTCACGGAGTTCGACCCGAAAACGCTGGCGATCATCAAGCAGATCATTTTGCCCATAGGCGGCTCCGACGGCATCGTCTACGATCCTGCTTCGGATCGCGTCTTTGGCTTAACACACGGTAAGAAGGATGTGGCCGTAGACGCCGCTACGGGCAAGGTCGCGGGCGTTGTCGACATCCCCGGCGCGGCGGAATCCGCTGCCGCGGACGGCAAAGGGCATCTGTATAACGTCATGGAAGACCTCAGCGTCCTAGTAGACATAGATACCCACGCGCTCAAAGTCGTCAATCAGTGGCCCTTGGCGCCGTGCGAAGGCCCTTCGGGAGTTGCCATGGATACGGAGACGCGGCGCATTTTCATTGGTTGTCATGGCGGCGGTGAAAATAATGGCGGGGTGATGGTTGTATTCAATCCGGACGCCGGAAAGGTTGTCGCCACGCTGCCCATCGGCGGCAGAGGCAACGACGCTGTGCGTTTTGATCCGGGACCTAAACTAGCGTTTGCGTCCGCGGGCGAAGGCGACATCACTATTGTGCACGAGGATTCGCCTGACAAGTTCACCGTGCTGGGCAACGTCAAGACCGACATGGGCGCGCGCACAATGGAGTGCGACACGTCAACGCACACGCTCTACTCGGTGACGGCCAAATTCGGTCCGCCGCCTCCGCTGCCTCCCAATGCCACGGAACGCGAAAGACGCTTCCGCCGCGGACCAATGATCCCCGGAAGCTTTACGCTGCTAGTGATTCCGAATCACTAACCGACTTCATTTCGCTCTGTTTTTGGCGCATAGCGTGTAGCCTCTCGCGCGCTGTCGCCGCACTCAATTATCCCAACGTCGTGACGGTCTAGTCGGTCGAGGAATCCGATAACGTCCGCTTCGTCACCATGGAATTGATCGAAGGGGAGCCGCTTGATCGATTGTTTCCTGCGAATGGCTTCCCGGTGGAGCAAATCATCGAAATGCGCGATTGCGGAAGCGCTCGCCGCAGCTCACCAGAAAGGCATTGTACACCGCGACCTAAAACCCACGAATGTAATGGTGACGAATGAAGGCCGGGTCAAAGTTCTGGATTTCGGTCTGGCCACGGATGCAGGCGCCGAAAGATTGAATGTTCGATTCAGAGGTTTAGCCGCGAGACGTACCGGGGAGAAACCGGGTAAAAATCGACGGCTGTGGTATATTTCCTCGCCGCGACTCCGATAATGCAAAAGTCGAAAAAAAGTAGAGAACACAAACGCGCGAAGAGGAAACCGGCCCGCACAGGCGCGCTGCGGGGAACAGACCCAAAGCGCGTTCGCGCGATACTCTCAAAACTTGATGAAGCATATCCGGCCGCGACTTGCGCGCTGCGGCACGAGAATCCGTTTCAACTGCTTATCTCCACGATTCTCTCGGCTCAATGCACCGACGAGCGCGTCAACATCGTCACGCAATCGCTTTTCCCGAAATATCCGACGCCGAAGGATTTCGCCTACGCAAATCCACAGGAACTGGAGCAGGACATCCAGCCCACGGGGTTTTTCCGGAACAAGACGAAGTCAATCATGGGCGCGAGCAAACGCATCATGGAGGAATTCGGCGGTAATGTGCCGCGAACGATGGATGAATTGTTGACGCTTCCCGGCGTGGCGCGCAAGACGGCAAACGTTGTGCTGGGTACGGCCTACGGCATCGCGTCGGGTTTGGTGGTCGATACGCACGTGCAACGCGTGTCAGCGCGCCTCGACCTGACGAAGAATACCGACCCGAAGAAAATCGAGCAGGATCTCATGAAACTGATTCCGCAGGAGCGCTGGATTCTGTTCTCGCATCAAATTATCTGGCATGGACGGCGCGTTTGCCAGGCGCGAAAACCTCGCTGCATCGAATGCAATTTGGAACAAATCTGCTACTCGAAGGATAAGACCGTATAAACGCTTCACTGAAATTCTCCCCTTGAGGGACGAGAAGCGCGACCGGACTGTAAGAAATGGTCCGACGCCGAACTAATTTTGGCCCAGCTCTGGCACAGCCCACTCATCGGGGATAGAACTCGACTCGCAATATACGCTAGAATCAAAGCTCACTCTGTCGGGGCGTAGCGCAGCCTGG
>DASYZC010000088.1:0-1866 GCA_035949735.1 Candidatus Acidiferrales bacterium
AAGCACTGGATTCGAGTCGAGCGATATTACGAAGGCGAATTCCCGGACGTGAAGATGAAATTCATGCCCGTGCTTTGCCAGCAGTGCGATGCCGCGCCTTGCGAACCGGTGTGTCCGACGTTTGCGAGCTATCACACTTCCGAGGGCCTTAACGGCCAGATCTACAACCGGTGTATCGGCACGCGGTATTGCGCGAATGCATGCCCCTATAACGTCCGCTACTTCAATTTTTACAATCCGGAATGGGATAAGCCGCTGAACTTGCAGCTCAATCCCGATGTTTCGGTGCGCGAAGTTGGCGTGATGGAGAAGTGCACGTTCTGTATTCAACGAATCAAAGCCGCCGAGATTCAGGCGCAAGCGGAAAAGCGCGATTTGCAGGACGGAGAAGTGAAACCGGCTTGCGTGCAGTCGTGCCCTCCCACGGCCATGGTCTTTGGCGATCTCAACGATCGGAATAGCGAGGTCTCGCGGTTGGCGCATTCCAATCGCGGCACGAAGCTGCTCGCGGAACTTGGCACGCTGCCCAAGGTAACTTACCTACAACGGGATTCCTGGCATGGCGCGGAAAACACCTGAGCAAATTAACGACGACCTGCTGCGCCCGCTATCGCGGGCGTCCGGGCGGTATTTGCTCGCCCTTGCGTTCCTCGCCGGAATCGTGTTTGCGGCGCTGGCGGCCTTTTTCTGGCAAGTCTACGCGGGGCTGGGCGTTTCGGGCCTTCGCTCCCCTGTTTTTTGGGGAGTCTACATAACGAATTTCGTTTTCTGGATCGGACTGAGCCACGCGGGCACGCTGATCTCCGCGATACTGCGGCTTGCGAACGCAACGTGGCGACGGCCAGTGACGCGCTGCGCGGAGGTCATCACGGTTTTTGCGCTGTCCATCGGCGGCACTTTTCCAATCATTCATCTGGGTCGGCCCTGGCTGTTCTTCTGGCTCGTTCCGTATCCCAGCGAGCGCGGCATCTGGCCGAATATCAGGTCGCCGCTCCTTTGGGATTTTTTTGCAATTAGCACGTACTTGCTAAGCAGCGTCACATTCTTGCTGCTGCCGATGCTTCCCGATCTGGCCCTGGTACGCGATCGCGCGTTGGGACGGAAAAAGAAAATCTACGGCGCGCTAGCACTGGGCTGGACGGGCACGCCCAAGCAGTGGCACCGGCTGGAATCAGCGATGCACATCATGGCCATCGCAGTAATTCCGGTGGCGGTTTCGGTGCACAGCATCGTTTCGTGGGACTTCGCGATGGCACCGGTTCCCATGTGGCACTCGACGATCTTCGCGCCGTATTTCGTCGCGGGCGCCATCTTCAGCGGGATTGCGGCGCTGATTTTGGCGATGGCGCTGCTGCGCAAATTTCTGCACCTAGAGGAGTATCTGCTTCCGATCCACTTCGAAAATTTGGGCAAGCTCCTGCTGGTGATGAGCCTTTTGTGGTTTTACTTCGTATTTGCGGAGCGGCTTACGGGCTGGTATGGCAATGAATCGGCGGAAATGGCGGTATTCTGGGTCACACAGCGCGGGTCGTTTGCTCCGCTATTCTGGACGATGGTTTTTTGCAATTTCCTGATTCCCTTCCCGATTCTGGCGATCAAGAAGTTTAGGACGATCACTGGCACCGCCATCGCCTCGGCAACCGTGGTGGTGGGCATGTGGATCGAGCGCTTTCTGATTATCGTGCCCTCGCTTTCGCGCAAATACCTCGCCTATAGCTGGGGGACCTACCGGCCGACGTGGGTTGAAATCACGATAACGGCTGGGACGTTCGCGGCGATGGCTTTGCTTTATATGCTTTTTTCGAAACTGGTTCCCATCATCTCGGTGTGGGAACTCAAGGCGGGCCCGCGCGAGGCTGCCCATCC
>DASYZC010000089.1:0-13597 GCA_035949735.1 Candidatus Acidiferrales bacterium
ATCAGCGCGTATCCCACAAATAGGAGCGGAACATAATAGAAATAAACCTTGATGCCCAGCAGTCCGTACAAGATGTGGGGAGAATTCGGGTTGAACATCTGCAGCACGCCGAGCCAGAAAAACAAGCTGAAGAAGAGCAAAAATGGCGGACGAAATGTCTTTTCGCGGCCGTGTCCGAGGGCGATCAAAAACGAAACGTATACGATCAACACAAGCACGTCCTTGCCGAAAAAAAATACCGCGCCGTTGCCCATGTACTTTCGGACCAGATCTTCGAAAAGAAGCCAGCCGATGAAGAGGTAAAAACCCGCGCGCCAATTTCGGAGAATGGCGATAGCGACGGCGCAGCCGGCGAAACCGAGACCGGCGAGAAACAACATTCGCAGATCGCCCGCGACGATAACGTTGCCCACTTGCCAGGCCACGCATATTCCGAGCACACCTACCACGAAGCTCAGGAACAGCTGATTTCGCAAGGCGGGGGCGCGCGCGTTCATCGGTCTTTTCGTGGCTCCTGGTAATTCATTGTCAGCGGGCTCCGCTCATTTTACCTCAGCCGGTCTGGCGCGTCCCACGCCGCCTGGAATCGCAGCTTTCATCCAACGCCGTAGCGCGGACGTCTTGTCTTCAGTAAGGAGAGAAACGAGCAACGCAAACGCCAGCACGCCCACTCCAATGGCGATAACGAACACAAAATGGGGAAAGTCCGGCCGCCATCGATAACTGGACAAAGCTGCTCCGAAAATCGCGCCTATTTTCTGCCAAGGACATTATCAGTGGTGTTCGTCGCCAGACCAAGCGACGCACAGAGAGATACCGCGATGGCATCCCACGAGAAATATTTTCGCTGGGCGACCAGGCTCCTTTTGCGCAAGGAAGCGCGCAAATCCGAGTCCCCGAGGATTTTAGTCAGCGCTCCGGCCAGAGCTTCCCTGTCGCGGTACGGAACAAACTCGATGCCGGCCTCTGCAAGCGGTGTGTCCTCGGCCGCCCCTCCATAACCGACAATAGGCACTCCGCTGGCAATGCCGGCCATCACGCTCCCGCGGCGCGGCGTGATCCTACCGCGCACGCAAAGCATTGCGTCGGCGCCCGCCAGAGTTTCAGAAATCTCAGCAGCGCTTACCAATCCGAGATTGCGAATCTCCACTGCCGCGCCGCTCAACACACGCTCGATTTCTTCCTTGGCCTCGGCAGTTCCTCGTCCGAGAAAAATAATCCGCATCTGCGGAATGCGGCCCGCGGCGCAACGCACCGCATAAGCAATGTCGCCGATCTCGATTTGCATTTTGGGGGGCTCGGTAATGCAGAAAATAACCACGGTCTTCCTCGCGCCGCCTTCTTCGCGCGTGAGCTCGGCACGCACCGCCGGCTCGGGAATGTTGGCGCCGATCGGGACAAAAACTGATTTGCGATCGCCTTTCGGCAGCCACGTGATGGTGGCCACGGGATCCACGAAGACGGGAGTTTGGCAGCCTTCGTAGAGCTTGCGAATCACCCAATCCTGGCACCTGCCGCGGATTCGATCGATCGGGCGCGGCCAACGCTCGCCTTGCCGGTAGGGTTCATGAAATACCACCGCGGTGCGCGCGCCGCATCGTCGAAGCGTGCGCAGCACCATGAGCGCCCAAAACGGAAATCCGCGCTTCGACCATCCCAGGGCCGTATATTGCAGCAGCACCCAGCGGCCCTGCCACCCGGCTGCGTCCCGGCGGAGTTGCCGCAACGCACCAAGCCAGCCTCGATCAACCCAATTTACGCGAGCCTGCGTGAACTCAACGCCCCGCCGCGCCAGCGCCTCGCCCAAAAACGCGCAGTAGTCCTCCACTCCATCTACAGGAATGTCTCGCCGCCCAAGAAGCGCGACCAGGGAACTCATCGGCGGAGCGAGTTTCGCGGCTGGAACAGACTTACGAGTTCGGCGCTCCGGCGCGCCTGCGAAAAGTTCTCGGCTCGGCGGCGGGCGCCCGCGGCAAGGCGAAGGCGCAGATGGTCATTAGTGAGCAAACTCACTAATGCGTTAGATAGAGCCAAAGAGTCGCCCGGCGGAACAAGCAAGCCGCTTACGCCTTCTTCCACGATTTCCTTCAGGCCGCCAACCGCGCTTGCCACCACGGGGACGCCGCAGGCCATTGCCTCCAGCGCCACCAATCCAAAGGGCTCATAGAGTGACGGCACCACCGCGATATCCAGCGAACTCCAGAACTCACGCATACGCGCACGCGGCAAGGCTCCCACGGTTCGTAGCAGACCGGCATCTTCCATGCCCTTCACCAACGCAGCACACTCCTCCGCGCCCGGAACAGGTTCAGCGGTCTTCCACATAGCAGGCCCGCCCGCCAGTTCAAGCTCGGCGGAGAGAACCTGAACTTTTACATCCCGCCACGCCTGCAACAACTCCGTGATTCCTTTGCGAGGAACCCACTGGCCGGCGAAGCCGACGCGCAGCGCGCTGCCGGCCGGCCTGGACGCGGGCTTGAACAACTCGGAGTCCACGTAATACGGAATCGCGTTCGTAGCTTCCCTGGGAATCAGTGAATGCGCGCGGAGGAATTCGTCGCGGTCGCTCTCGCTGAGGAACAAATAGCGGGCGCGCTGAAAGCGCGGCAGCCATCCGGGCAGCTTCCAGTAACGCGGCAGCGCCGTCTCCCATTCGAACCGAACTACGGCCCTATCAGGGGCGAAGCCGGCCACCGAGGGCTCGTTGCAGGCCATCAAAATGCTTCCTTTTTCGCGGTGCACGAACGCCGCGCAATATTCGAGCGAGGTGATCAGAGGCATGTTGGTGCGCAGAGGAATTGTCGTGACGGGCGCTGTTTCCTTCGCGGCGCTGCCGTAAACCTTCACGGACATACCCGCATCCTGAAGCAGGCGCACGTCTTCCCAGAGCATCACCTCGGAACCGCCGCAGGGATCGTGGCCAAGAACGCACATGCGCGGCGCCAAGATCGCAATCCTAGGCCGACCGTTCGAGTTTGGCTTCATTCCTACGTTTCCCGCACTCGCGCTTGGCGGCGAAGAAGACCTACGAGCGCCTCCGGCAAGATGAGCCGCCCCAGCTGCCAAATCCCCAGTGCGCTTAGTCGCCGCCTCCAGGGGTAGAACTCGCCCCAATAAATTCGCATGGCCTCCGCTCGGTCGCCCGCTTGCAGCGCCTGCATGGCGGCGGGAGGAGCAAGCTCTTGCAGTTTCATGCGCCGAAGTTTCTCCGCCTCTTCAGGCAGTAGAGTTTCGTGCAACAGCCGGAAGGAGATCAACGCAGCGTCATCCAGCTTCGATTGGGACATCCCCACATTGGTTCTCCTGCAGTGCATCGTATACGCGTTCACAAAACAGAACCCTCGGAATTGGAAGCACAGCCGAAGTTGGAAGTCGAATTCACAGGCATTTCTAACAGCAGGCCGCCACAAAATGGCACGGGCCGCCGCCGTCTGCAGCAGGAACCCGTCATTCGGAAACTGCTGCGTCAGTCCGGGAAAGGATGACCACTCCTGCAGCCCTTCGCGATCCGCGGTTCGAAAATAGTCCGCATTCAAGCGCTCCGATTCGCCTAGATCAACGATTCCCGCGTCAGACATGATGTGCTGCTTGCCGTATGCCGCGGTCAGGTCCGGGTAGCGCTCCCAACAAGCGGACAAATCCGCGAGAGCATTGGAAAGCAAAATGTCATCGTCGTGCAAGAGAACGAAGTGGGAGCTGGAGATTCGCTGAATCATGGCATTGAAGTTCTCCGCCTGGGAACGCCGCTCCCGAACATGTGCATAGGAAAGCGGAACAGGCGACTGTCGTTGCAAACCTCTTACCATGTCTTCTGTGGCTTCGTCCGGCGAATTGTCTTCAATTACAATTTCGTCCGGCGGTCGCGTCTGGCGCAGGCAAGAATCGATTGCCTCCCGCAAAAACGCGGGCCTGCAATAAGTGGGGATACAGACGGCGATCTTCATCGTGCTCATAGGCGCGAATATACCTTCGCTGTTTCCGATTCCACCCATTCCCAATCCATCGGACCAAACTTACGCGCCGCCTCCTTACCCAGTTTCGTTCGCAGCTCTTCTGATTCGATCAGCGAGTACATCATTTCGGCCAGCGAATCGACCAGCTTCGAGCCTCGCGCCCGCGGGAGCACCAGCGCATCCTGACCATGCGTGCAGTAATCGGCGTTGCCAGTATTTCGGCCGACGATCACGGGGAGACCGTTCACAAGCGCCTCGTGAACCGCCAATGAGTAAGCTTCATAAAAGCCAGGATGCACCAAGGCATCCGTGCAGCGATAGAGCAGGTTCATCTTTTGCGGCGGAAGCTCAACGCCGGTAATCCCGTCCCCGATGCTCATATCCTGCTTTGGAGCCAGGACAAGATGCGCGTCGGGAAACCGGAGGCGCACGCGGCGAAACGCCTCAATCGCCGCGGGAAGGTTCTTCACGGGATCGGCGCGGCGCCCAACAAACAAAAACAAAAAGCCCTTCTCGGGCAAGCCAAGCTCCCGTCGCAGCGATTCGCGAGGAGGGTAACTACCATCACGAGCATAACCGCCGGGAATCACAGCGATTTTCTCGCTTCGAACTCTGCAAAACGTTCTGATCTCCGACCTCACCATCGGGCTGTTAGCGATCACGGCGTGCGCGTGCCGGCCTCCGAGAGCTTCCCAACGGATGTTGCGCAGGGTACCGAAGCCATCCCATCCCACCAGATTTTGAAACCAGCGCAAGGCGATCTGGCATCCCAGGGTCGTGCCGTAGTACGAATGCACGATCGGCTTTTTGATTTCCCGGCGAATCCTGCGGTTATGAAAACCCGATGTCCCATGCGTATGGGTTAAGTCGAAGTCGCGGACCCGATCCAAATCCCAGGAGATCACGGGAAGCCATGTATGGACTTCGAGCGACGTGTCTTCCCATGGCGGTGTCATCAATTGGACGTCGAATCCCCGCCTGGCCTGCGCTTCGGCGAGGCGGCAAAGCCAATTCTGCATTCCGCCAAATCCCGCTACATTTCCGAGATGAATGATCTTCACAGGTAGGCCCGTCGTTCCGTGGGGTCAACCCCCGAGTGCGGCGGCGAGGCGCACAAATGCTCTCTTGATCGGGCGACCCGCGACGATAGGCCTCACTGCGACGCCGTGCCCCACTGACTGCAGCGCCTTTGCGAACCTGCCCTGTCTGTAGTGGATTCCGGCGGCCTTCAACCAAGCGTCGGCGAGTTTCAATCGACTGGCACGCTCGGATCTCGGTAAGCGTAATTGGCCTTGGATGAGCCGAAGGGCGAGCTCCGGATCGCTGTGCCGAAGCGCGTCAATCCAATACCACTGGACATCGGCGGGGGCGGCTTCAATTTCAGCGGGTGTCGCGCGAAAGCGGTCGAGCAACTGGGGCGTTAGTTCTTCCACGCCCGACAAGGGGTCTGGGTGACCCATTCTCCTCAAGGCTGCAGCCCTGGACGCAAGCATAACGCATAGCCATTGATAGTTTGCATTGCGGGCTGACACTTGGTGAGCATGAATCCTGTATTGCAACACAACCTGGTCAAGATTGGCCAGCCGGGTGCGCTCAGCCATTCGTAACCATAGATCGTAGTCCTCAGACTCTCTAAAAGCGGTTCGGTATCGTCCCGAGGCAAGAGCCACGTCTTTTCTCATTATCGCCGCAGGATGGGACATGGGGTTGTACTGGAGGATGACCGTTCTGATCTCCGAATCGGACGCGGGGAAACGAGTGATGCCTCGCGCGCGACCTTTCGCGTCAATCCGCTGGTATGCCCCGCCAAGCAGGCCGACTTCCGGGTGACTATCCAAAAAATCCACCTGCTCTTTCAGGCGGTGCGGGAGGGAAATGTCGTCGGCGTCCATCCGGGCAATGAGGGGAGCCGTGGCGAGCGCTATTCCCCGGTTGAGGGATTCTGCGCGTCCTCGGTTTTCCTGGGAGATAACGCGCACGCGATTGTCACGCTTCGCGTAGCCTGAAAGAATCTCAGCCGTTTTGTCGGTCGAACCGTCGTCAACGATGATGAACTCGAAATCAGTGAACGTCTGCGCGAGGATGCTTTCGACGGCCTCGCGGAGAAAAGTTTGGCCGTTAAATACGCTCATCACCACGGACACGGTTGGCGAGTCCACTAGGGCGTCCTTTATCTGTTCTGTGGAGGACATTGACGTCCGCCGTTTCTGGCGCTATGGGTCGACCGAAACGGCCGAAGTCGCCACTCGATTGACTGCTTCAGAGTGGCGAGCCATATCCGCGAGGCAGCCCTCAGCCCCGGCGCCGTCCGATGTGGGCTCGCTAACTCCAGATACTTTCGAGGGTGGACCAAGCGGAGCTGATTGAGATTCGTCCGTTCGAATTCGAGGGCCAATGATTTATTGCCCTCCAGAACATCCGAGCGCACAAAGAGCAGCGCGTTCTGCGCGTACCAATATTCGACGGCCTCGTTTTGCCAAACGCGCTTTCGGATGCAATCCACCAAGCGGTAGCCGTGCTCTTGAAAGAGTCCGGCCCACTTGTCGGGCCACTGCTCATTGACGTGATGCATGCCGCCCTGGAGCGGGATCGCCGCGGAGAACAAAACAACTGGGGCTAGTTGAGTAAGCGACTCGACGAATGTGGCGGCAGATTCGGGCGGCAGATGCTCCGCGACTTCCAACGATACTGCCAGGTCAAATTTTCGCCCGGCCTGCACCGGTTTCGAAAGGTCCGCAGCCTGGAACTGCTCCGGCGGTATCTGCAATGTGTCACGCTGTACGTAGTCTCCGTCGATGCCCAACACGTCGAGAACGCCATTCCTCCTGAAAACCGACAGCCAAGACCCGTCACCGCAGCCGACGTCCACCACGCTGCGCGCCGGAACGAGTCCTAACACGAGCGGCACGATTTCCTCAGCGGATCTCACTGATCCGGCTCGGATGTCCGCGAAGAAGCCTTTTGTGTACGGTTCACTCACGATTGGGCCTCTCCGCGAGGCTTTTCCGCAAATGCCCAAACAACGATAGCAAATTGCGGCTCATTCTGAAGGCTGTGCCGCGCCGGGTTATACGCGGTCCAGGCCAGTCCGTTTGTCATGTCCGCGAAGAGGCAGTCTCGGTTGCCCCAGGAGCCGGTCCGCGTGACCTTGAACCCCGCCGTCTTTAGAAGTTGCTGCATTCCGTGCTCAGTCCAACGGTAGAGATCGTGCGGTTGAGCGTGGATCTTCAGCAGGAACGGAGTGGAGATGACGAACACGCCGCCCGGCCGCAGCATTTGCAGCACGCTGGCTGCGGCCAAGTCAGGCCGGAGGATGTGCTCGAAAACCTGCTCGGCAATAACGAGGTCGAACCTTTCATGCGCGAGAGGCCCTTTGCACACGTCGTACTCAGGGAACGCAACCGTTCGGTAGCTCTTGAACTCGTAGCGCCCTTGCGAACCGGTGCCGCTAATCTCTAGCGCGTCAATGTTCGGACAGTCCAGCGATCGAATAAACGCTTCGATTTCACGGTTCATTACCACGCGACACCAGTGAACGTCACTGCCTCCTCCTAACCACTGTTTTATCCGGTGGCGATATCTGGCCGGGAGGAATGGTTTAATGGCCGAACGCAGGGATTTCTGCTTATACAGTGAGCCCAACATCTCGCGAGCGACGGTCACAAACGTTTTCTCAGGAAATGTGTTTTCCAGTGAGGGTTCGCTGCTTTTCCGTAAATCTGAATCGCGTGGGCCACCATAGAGGGGACACGTTTCTATTTGGCAGCGCGCCATTCCCCCAGATGTCTTTCTCTTCGACGCTGAAACGCAGCACGTCCTCGACGTGATGCTGCTCCATCGGATTACGGCATAACCAAAAAGAGACTGAGTATGACCCGGCCATCAGGGGTATGTCGCCCAAGTCACACACGATGGCGCCCTCCGTCACCGGCTCTTGGTAGCTGCCAGAAGGCAAATAGTAATTGTTGGCGCTTACCACGTTTTCCCCCCGGGAGGAGCGCACTAGAAATCCCACGATTGGCCGTTCGATCGGCTCGCGGGCGCGGAACTTTACCTCAAGACTGACTTCATCCCCAGTTTCAATCGTGGTGGTCGGCCGGCCATTGCCGAGTATGGAGACGGACTCCATCCAAACTGGGCAGCGGTCCGGAGCTTTAGGAAGCGTCACGGTATCGCTGTGGGCGCATTGCAGGCCATCCTCGCTATAGGCGGAAATCAGGGTTTCGATCGGCCCGGACATGGCGACGAATCCGCTACGGAGCAGATAGCCGGTCTCGCACAACATTCTTACCGCGCCCATGTTGTGGCTGACGAAGATGATGGTGCGGCCGGTGCGTGAGACATCCTGCATCTTGCCGAGGCATTTCTTCTGAAACTGGAGGTCGCCGACGGCGAGGACTTCGTCGACGAGAAGGATTTCTGGTTCAAGGTGCGCGGCGACGGCGAAGGCCAGCCGCATCTGCATGCCGCTCGAATAATGCTTGAGCGGAGAATCGAGAAAGCGCTCGACTTCGGCGAAGGCCACGATTTCGTCGAACTTGCGAAGGATTTCGGCCTTCTTCATCCCCAGGATCGCTCCGCTCAGGAAAATATTCTCGCGTCCCGTAAGCTCGGGATGGAAGCCGGTGCCGACTTCGAGCAAGCTGCCGATGCGTCCGTGGATTTGCGCGCGGCCCACGGTGGGGCGGGTGATCCGGGCGAGCAATTTGAGCAGGGTGCTCTTGCCCGCGCCGTTGCGTCCGATGAGCCCGACCACTTCCCCCCGGTGGACCTCGAAAGAGACGTCGCGAACCGCCCAGATGGTGTCCTTGGGGCGGTGCTTGCTGTTGCGAGAGCCGCGGAAGGCGCCCGCGAGCACGTCGCGCAGCGCGCGGTAGCGTTCGCGCTCGCCCACGCGGTAGACCTTGCCGATGCCTTCCACGCGAATGGCGATGTCCGTCATCCTCAGCCCCTCAAGCGTCCTTTCCGTGGCAGAATCGCGCCGTTTTTGCTCATTAAGAGTTTCTAGTTAGAAGAAAACCATGCGGCAGACTCGAAGGGTTTCTGGAGTGATTGATAGCCCTGAAATCCGCCCTGTCTCGCTCCTCACACCACGTCCGCAATCGTCGCTTCCATCTTCTGGAAATAGAATAGCCCGGAAACGAGTACCGCCACAATGATCACAACCGAGACCAGGATCAGGCGCGTGGGCGGAGCGCCGCCGCGGCCTGAAAGGGACCAGCGGAAGCCCTCGATCACCCCCGCCATGGGATTCAACCCATAGAGCCAGCGCCACTTCGCCGGCACCAGCGACGCCGGATACGCTACCGGCGACGCAAATAGCCAGAACTGCACGAGAAACGGGACCACGTAGCGAACGTCGCGATAAAGCGCGTTCATGGCCCCGAGCCACAGGCCCATGCCCGCCGCCGCCAGCACTACCAGCAGCAGAAAAAGCGGGAAGAACAGCAGCGGAATCCCGGGCCGCACGTGGTAATAAATCATCAGCACGACAAACATCAGAAAACCAATCGCGAAGTCCACAAGCCCCGAAAGAACGGCCGACACCGGCAGCGCCAGGCGCGGGAAATAAACTTTCGTGATCATGGATTGGTTCTGCACGATGGCGCTGGTGGCGTTTTGCAGGCTGTTGGAGAAGTACATCCAGGGAAGAAGAGCGCTGTAATAGAAAATCTCGTAGGGAATGCCCTCAGAAGGCAGGTGAGCCAGCCGTCCAAAGAAGAGGGTGAAAATGAGCATGCTCAGGAACGGCTGCAAAATGGCCCAGGCCGCGCCGATGGCGGTCTGTTTGTAGCGGATCTTGATCTCGCGCCAGACGAAGAAATAGATCAGCTCGCGGTTCTCCCAGAGCTCGGCGAAGGGGATGGCCCACCAGCGTCCGGGCGGAGTGATGTTCAGAACTGGGGGCGCCGGGTGGGCCGGAGGTTCGATGGCGCTGGGGGCTGGGGACAGTTCGCTCATTTTGCTCCCTGCGACTTGAGCTGCTGGACGTCGCGCTGCTCGATGCGATCCATTAGCGCGCTGCGGCCAGTCAGATACGCTTTTAGAATTGAGGCTGCTTCCTCGGGGACAACGGCAACTTGATTGTACGCCGCCGCACGCCAGGAGACAGGTCCCCGCTCGGGAATCCAGTGCAAGCCCCACTGGAAGATGAGGCCGAGATTCCAGAGAACTAGAATAGCAGTCGCACTAGCAGCCGACACTGCTGCACGGCGCCCTTGCCACGCGCGAGCGAACCAATCGAAAAAGGCCGCCAGTCCAATAACGAAGACGGCCGTCAGCGCGACGAAAAAGCGGCTCCCGTACGACGAAATTCCGTGCCAGTTCTGATAACACCCGAGGGCGTAGACATACGATACAAAAGCCATCAGGAGATACAGAGCCACGGTCCGATCGCGTTCGCGTAAAAATACAAGGCCAACGACTGCGAGAGCCAGGATCGGCGTCCAACTGAAGAGTCCATGCTCGGACGAAAAGCAAACGCGGAAAAATGCAGGGGATTTCCAGAACCAGTGCTCGGTATACCCAAAGTTCAGATAACTTCCATAGATGATCTTCTTCGTAAACAAAGTGGGCAGTAAGGCGAGAAAAATGGCGACGCAAAATGCGATGTTGTTGAGCACGAATGCGCCAATTGGTTGGGGCCAGTTGTTCTTAAACGCCGACCATAAAAGGCCGGCTGATTCGCACAGGGGGATCAGGAGCAGAATAGCATTTATGTAATAAGCATCCATCATCAGGCCGCCAATCGCTCCGAGAATCGCCCACTGCCACCAGGCGCGGCTGCCGCGCGTACGAATCCAATACCAGAGAAAAAGAGCCACGGCAAACGCCGCATGGGCATGAGACCACGACGGATTGAAGTACATGTACACCGGCAAAGGACTTCCGAACCAGATACCCAGGGCAGCGAGAAATGCCCAGCTTTCCGGGACGAATTTCCGGGCCAAAGCGAAAGAAATGAGTATGGCCAGGAATCCATAAACCGCGGTTCCTAAAGCCATCGCCACGAGGTAAGGCCTGGAGAAACCGTCCGCGGCAATCTTTCCGCCAAAATGGTCGTACAGCAACACACCCGCGTGCGCGAGTATTAGAAAGGGAGACCACAGGATTGCCGGCCCCACCGAAAAGTGGTTATCAAGCCGGCCCGTGGCCGTATATTGATCCGCGTTGATGTGTCCCTCCGCGTCGATGCGACCCATGCGGAAACTCGCGTTGCTGTGGAGCCAATCGTTTGCGAAATCTAAACGGTGTTCGATCAATATCGATCGCGCGAAAGCGTAGTAGCCGACGCCGTCGCCTCGCACCCAGGGATTACACAATGGCAAGGTGAGGACGAAGAGCACTACCAAAGCAGATTCGTACTTGGTGAACTTGCGCGAACGTATCGCTTCCCCACCTGACTGAGTCCCACTAGCTAGAAGGTTCATAGCGCCGGTTGGACGTTTATAACGCCGCGCTGGGATGCGTCTCGCTTTGTAAGTCGGAGCCTGGACTGCCGGGTTTTTCGAGAATCGCGATAATAGAAAGCGGCGGAAGCGGAAACCACGAATCGATCCGACGGAAGAGTGGGGTCAAGAGGTTCAGCATTCGGATTTGGCCAAGCCCGAATGTCCTTCTGCGCAAGACGCAGGCATTGAGCCACCATCCCGCTACGCCGGGCCGGTTGAACTCCAAGACTTCCTGCACGTGAAATCCTGCTTGCGACGCGACGCTCACGAGTTGCTCTTTCGTGTAGCGACGAAAATGCCCGAGGACTTCGTCTAAACTACCGTACAGCCAGGGCCCACACGGCACCAGTATGATTGCGCGACCGCCTTCGACGAGGACATTGCGAATATTTTCGAGGGCGCCCACGTCATCTTGGACGTGCTCGACTACATTCAGACACACTACTGTGTCAAAGGACTGGCCGGCGGGGAAGGTTTCAGAATCCATCGCGTTGGTGCGGGCCACGCGCATGTAAGGCCGAGTCGCTCGCAAGGTGACAAGATAGTCGAGGTAATGCGTATTTACGTCGGTAGCCCAATACACGGACCGCGGCATCAGATGGACGGACATATTGCCGCGTCCAGCACCAATTTCGAGAACGCGGTCGCCCACATAAGGAAGGATAACGTCCGCCATCCACTGCGTGAAACGGGGCGCCCGGTTCAAGCGCTCGAGAATTTCGCCGCCGCTTTCGTCCTCGACATAAATCCGATCCGACGCCGCGTAATGGAGAACGGCGCCTAGAGCGCGAACGCCATCTTTCCAATCGATCTTTTTACCCTCTTTGTAGGTGCGGCCCGAATAATTGATGGGAACCTCGAAGATTCTACTGCCGCGTTTCGCCAGCTTGATGGCCAATTCGGGTTCGACATCGAAGGTAGCGCTCTTGAGCGGTATGCTTTTTAAAAGATCGGCGCGCACCATTTTGTAACAGGTTTCCATATCGGTGAGATTCAGATCGCAGACCAAGTCGCACAGGAAGGTGAGCAGCTTGTTCCCCAGCGTATGGCGGAAGAAAAGAGCGCGCTTGTATCCGCCGGCCATGAACCGGGAACCGAAAACGGCGTCGGCATCCTCGGCGAGAAACACGTCGACCATTTTCAAGAGGTCGCGGGGATGATATTCGAGATCGGCATCGTGGACGACGACAAGTTCGGTATCCACATGCAGAAGGCCCGTACGAATGGCCGCCCCCTTGCCGCTGTTTTTTTGGTGACGCAGCCACACCCAGGAGATCTTGCTCAGCCGGCCCTCGGTTTCCACTGAATCGCGAAAACTCTGGATGGCGTCTTGCGTGCGATCGGATGAACCATCATCGACCACGATGATCTTGATTCGGTCCAAGAGCGGCGAATCCGCCAGGACCATCAGCCGTGTCAAGCTCGCCTCAACCAGAAATTGTTCGTTGTACGCCGGAACGATCACCGAGAGTGTGGTGCTGAGCTGCCTACCGCCAGGGCTATTCTGGGAAGTGACGGACGCTTTCGTCGCGCCACGTTTCCACTCGGCGCGCTCCGGAGAATGGTGTGTTGAAGTTGTGGCCATAATTCGTGCTCCCGAATGCAAATGCATCTCAGCGCTCACGGCTATCCAGCCAGAATGCGGCGGTCGAATCTAGGGAGTCGAAGCCACAGCGGTCGAGGGAGCGAGTGGCGCGCGCTGCCGAGCCGCCGGATGCAAAAGGCTCAGGCTAACGCGATCGATGATTTCCAAAAGTGGAGTTGCCGGACGAAAGGCCGCCAGCCAGCCCCGCCAGTTATGAGATGACGCAATGGCGCCTCCTCAGTTCAAGATTCCGACGATTGATCCAAACCGCCAAACGATTCCGGCGGTTTGCCACCTTCCTCACTGTAGCCATAGCCATACGCATACGGATAGTATCGATAGGAGTAGTAATAGTCCGGCGCGCTGGAATCTACGGCATTCAGCACTACCCCCAGGAGACGGCTCTTCACTGCACCAAGCAAATCCCTGGCACGTGTGAAGGCCTCCTTGGGAGTCGCGCCGCTCCGCACGACCAGCAGGACGCCATCCGTCAGCGAGGACAGAATCACCGCATCGGTTGCGGCCAAAATTGGCGGCGAGTCGATGACGATGAATTTGAAGCGCCTGCGCAAGTCCGCGATAGTCTCGCGCATGCGATGGGAAGAAAG
>DASYZC010000090.1:0-5557 GCA_035949735.1 Candidatus Acidiferrales bacterium
CCCGGGCGATTCCTGGTGTACATGCCGACGCTCGATCACACGGGCGTTTCCCGGAAAATCGCTTCGCCTGAAGAACGGGCGCGGCTGCGGCATCTGGTGAACGACGCGAAGGGCAGCGCCGGCGGAGGCTTCATCGTCCGCACCGCAGCCGGAAGCGCGGCGCCGGAGGAAGTTCGCGCCGACGTGGAATTCCTCACGCGCACGTGGTCGGAGATCAAGGCGCGCTCCGAGCAACGCAAAGCGCCGTCGCTGCTGCACCGCGACCTCAATCTGGTGGAGCGCATGCTGCGCGATCACATGAGCTCCGACTACACGGCGATTTGGGTGGATTCGGAGGAGGAATACACCAAGGTCGTCGATTTCATGGGACGTTTTCAGCCGGCGCTGGTGAATCGCGTGAAGCTTTACACCAAGGAAACGCCGGTTTACGAGGAATTCGGCATCCAGCAGGAGATTGATAAGGGACTGCGTCCGAAAGTTTGGCTGAAATCGGGCGGATACATCGTGATCAACCACACCGAAGCGCTGGTGGCGATCGATGTGAACACGGGCAAGTTTGTGGGCAAAGGGTCGAACCGGCTGGAGGATACGATTGTCCGCACGAACCTGGAAGCGGTGAAGGAAATCGTCCGGCAGATGCGGCTCCGCGACCTGGGCGGCATCATCGTGATCGACTTCATCGACATGGAAGAGCGGCGTAATCGGGAGAAAGTGATGGCCGCGCTCGAAGATGCGCTACGCGCGGATCGAGCTCCCTCAAAGGTGCTGCGGTTCAACGAATTCGGCTTGGTAGCCATCACGCGCAAGCGCACCAAGCAGGCGCTGGAACGCACGCTGTGCCAGCCGTGTCCGTATTGCACGGGCTCGGGCATGGTGAAATCCGTCCCGACGCTGTGCTACGAAATTCAGACCGAAGCGCGCAAAATGGCGCCGGAGATGGAGTCGGGCAGCATTACGCTGCGCGTCCATCCTGAAATTGCCAAGGCGCTGAAGACGCGCGAGTCGGGGCTGATCGAGGAACTGGAGCGATGGACCAGAAAGAGCGTGATCATCCAGGCCGATCCCACCCTGCATTGGGAGCAGTACGATATTTACTAGAGGTCAGAGGTTAGAGGTTAGAGGTTAGAGGTTAGAGGTTAGAAACGAAAAAATCGGAAGGTCTGGAGAGTTTGGCAGCGCCCCGAGAAGTTTTTCGGGGCGCTTTGCTTTTGCCTTCAGTCCACAGGAAAAAGTCCCACCACTGCGATCCTTTTCATATTTCACTCGTACGTACAATTTCGGTCGCGAAACGCCCGTAAACGGGGACTTAGCGGCTACTTTTTGATTTTGGGAGGGTGTGAAATGGCGGAAACGCAAAGAGACAAGAGAATACGCGCGTTGGCGCTTTACGCGAGCCTGGAACGCGCACTTTACTCGCTGGACGAGCTGCTGGACAACCAGTGCGCGACCTTCGGGCTTAGCCGAAGCCAGTATCGGGTGCTGGAGCATTTGTTTTTGTACGGGGCGATGGCGACCGGGAGGCTGGCCGGAAGAGTGCTGTTCGGCGAGAGCACGATCAGCGTAGTGACCAGGAATTTGGCGAAGGTGGGCCTGTTGGTTCGCCGCGGCGACGAAGCCGACGGCCGCAAGGCAATCGTTCATTTGACCGACGTGGGGAAGGAGCTTGTGGGGGAGATTCTGCCGAAGCGCGCGAAGCTGCTGCGGGCAAAGATGTGCGTCTTAGGCAAGCACGAACAGGAGCATATGGATCGGCTGTGCCAAAAGCTGGCGCAAGGCGATGCCGTGAAATTCATGATGGAGATTACGATCGAGGATGGGGATGTGGGAGAGGAGTGAGATCGCATCGCAAACGCTGGGCATCCGACGGGATGACAGTCGGCCACAGCGCGGTGCGGGGTGGCGGGGAAGGCGAAGACGTGCTGCGAGAGAATCAGCGCAGAGGTGTCGCGCTTCGCGCGAGTGGGTGCTCATGAGGAGCTGAGGCGCTTCAGCTCTTCATACTAACGGACAAATCCAGCGTAATTGTTCGCATCAGTTGCGGCGCCAATGATCGCGAAGTTGTAAAGCACGGCTGCATAGAGTTGCACCAACCCCGCAAGCACGAGAGTTTCAAACCGGGGTGTCGGCACGCTTAATTGCCGAAGCTCTGGATGCGTGCGTGTCTAGCTAGCGCCCGTCTTTGGTGGCTTTGCCTTCTACGATGGTTGTGTAACCGCCCTTTTCGTTGGCCATTTCATACTTGATTGTGTACTGAGTGGGTGATGACATCGTGATTGTAGTTCTTCCTTTGATGGCTAGGCCGGCAAACTTGTCTTCCACCATGTACGTCCAAGTATTTCCGTTAACCGTTCCTGTGGCGGTACCCACGAGTCCGACACTGTTGGCATAATAGGATGTATAGACCTTCGCATGGCTGTCGTAAGCGAGGATGGCGAGCCTCGTCGGGCCTTGGCCTTCAGCGCGGCACTCGACATAGAATCCCCCCGGCGCCAATGTGCATGTTTCGGTGCTGACAGTCTTACCGGCCGGCACAAACTCGTTGGCTTTAATCTCGCCTTCCACAGTCCATTTGCCAAGGAAGTACTCCAACTTCTTGTGTTCGGGACCAGGCTTGGGTGGAGCTTGTGCGAGCAATAGTTGTGATGTGAATCCGCAGATCAGAATGACGGCGACCGACGATCGTGCGCTCATTTCGTGAATCCTCCTCAATGTGCGCGCATCTGAGACTAAAGCCTAAATCTACTTACTGGTGGCCTCGGGCTTCATCCGCTCCCAAACGTAGTCTGTGTACGCAATTTGCACACCGCCGACCGTTCCAGGCCCCTGTCGTAGCGTCAAGCGATCACCTTCGAGCTTTGCGGAGCGTACTTGATCGGTGTTCACAAAGTTTTGAACCGAGCAGGCTTCGATATGGTGAATGACCCTTTCACCTTCGAAGGAGTAGCTTCCGGCGTAGGCCAAGAACGCGGGATAGAGAAATGCTTCCGGAAGTTCGTCAGCGGGGGGTGGGACAGTCGAGAAAAGCTTGCGTCCGGCGCGCGCAATGATGACCGATACTCTGCCGTCGGCCGTGTAAGTCAGGAAGCCAGCAGGATTCTCACCCCACCAGTGTTTTGCTTCACCTCTGTCGGTCGTATCGGTGATCGACACTAGTTTCCAGGTGCCGACCAAAGAGCCCTTCGACACGTCGGCCCGGGTTGCGATTTTCGACTGCGCCATCGCGCTAGAAGGCGCGTCCCGTTTCCTCCATAGCCGAATCGTCGCAATCGACGCTTGCGTGTAGCCGGGCGGATCTGTCTCCAGGCCAGGTTTCTGCCAACTCATAGTGTTCGACGTCAGCAAACCGCCAACGTATCCACTCGGGAGTCCTGAGAGATCGAGAAAGCAACTGAATGTCCGCAGGCTCCGTTCAGGGAAATCGGCCGCTCGGACGACGCACTTGCCAATTCCCCTGAAAGGCGTGCTTCCGAGGGTGCCTTCCGCGTACCAGTCGCGAATGGCTTGATCTGCAGTCGGTGCGCCCGTGCAGATATGGATGCTTCCGATTGTTTTCACATTCGCATTGATCATCCGGCCATCGGAGGCTTGAGTTGTGGTCGATTGGAATCTGAATCGCGCTTCGAATAGTGTTCCGCCGAAGCCGATCCGTTCCTGAGCGCAGAATCCTGTTGGCGGCGTGATGAGCGCTTCAGGAACAGAACGCGCAACGTAAATCTCCTCTACTTGCGCCGACGTAGACGGTTGCGTTTCTTTCGCATCCTGAGCGCTTACCGAACATAACGCTACCAGCACAAATGCAGAAACGCGTCGCATAGAGCCTCCTGATTTGCGAAAGAAAACACTGCTTATTTTCCCGTGGGCACGAGGCGCTTCAACTCTTCTGTCCAGTTCAGCACGACGTTGATCTGCGTGGGCGCAGCCTGTTCCTGTTCGACGGGCTTGAGCATCAGGAACCGCTGGCCATCCGCGGAGGCGTCATAGTTGGGGTACGCTGTGTTGCTCGGCACGTAGCGTCCCTCAAAGAGGATCTTCGGTTTGCCTGCCGCGAAGCTTGGCTGCGTCGTAACGTCCACGGCCGTCATCCTGTCTCCGTTGCGATAAAACAACTCCCGCCCGTTGCGGTTCCATTGAGGCTCCGCGCCGCCGTCGGTCGAGATTTGCCATTTTCCGCCCGGGCCTGGATACGGCTGCACGTAAACCTCTCGGCGGCCGGATTCTCCCGAGGCGTAGGCCAGCCACCGGCCGTCAGGGGAAATTGCGGCGCGTCCTGGAAGGCTGGCATCTGCAGGAAGCGTTCCGCATCGCGCCCCAGCTTGGAATCGCGGGCACGGTAAACTTCACCCATTCCCCCCGAGCCAATGGCGGACAGGATTTCGTAGGGGCCCAGCCGAGAAGCTATTGGCAAGGGCATACAGTGCCGAGGATTCTACATCAGAAATGCGTCATTTCCCCGTCACCCATTCGCTCGCGCTGCTCGCTCCCTTCCTGCGTCAGGGCAAGCAGGACGAACCTCATCGGTTCGTGACGGGGTTCTTGTAGTGGTAGGGTGGGACGAAGACATCGGGATATAGCTTGTAGGGGACGGTGGTCGGCTGATCGGGCGGGAAGCCGGCGATAGGCCCTGGAGCGGGGTTGCCGCCCTGATCCCAGCCCTTGTAGTAGTCAACGTAGTAGGTCATGTAGTAGTGCAGCTTCTTGATTTTCCAGACGCCGTCTTCTTTCACGTACTCGTTCTCGTAGGTTCCCTCCGCCCACTGCGCGCTGCGGTGCAGCATGCCAAACTGCTCGAAGGCGCGGAAGCGGGCCTTGGCCGTGAGGCCGTCGGGAGCGACATCGATTTTCGGTTGAAGCTGCATGTGATTGAAAAGCGTTCCATACTTCAGCTGGGGCAGCGTGTGCAGGTAGGCGCGGACGCGGTCCTGGCCAACCCAAACGCCGCGCAAGCCGATTTCGAGCGTGCCGTCTTTGGCGAAAAGGTCGGCGGTCTGGTCCCACTCGCATTTATCGACGTAATAGCCGTAGGCGGCTTGCAGGTTGGAGATGGCGATGAAGTCTTGCGAGTTTAGCACCTGCTTCTGAAGCTGGGCGACGGCAACGTTCAAGGCTTCGATTTCAGCCCTCACGTCCTTTTTTTCTCCGTCGGCCCGCGCGGGTGCGTGATTTGCGAGGGCCACAGAAAACAGCGCCAACACAAGAAGAGCTGCGAGCGAGCGGAATCTCATGGGAAGATGCCTCCGTTTCTGTCTACGGCGTCGAGGCTGGAAGGTAGCGGAAAGCATGGTAGTTGGCAAGGCTGACGCGCCTTTGCTTTTCCCGCGTTTTTCGCGGGCGCACAACACCGCCGAAGGATCTCTCTTTGGATTTACGAATCGCGAAATCGTACATCCGAGAGAGGTTCTTCGACTGCGTGTCCCGACGCTTCGCGCAAAACCAAGAAACGCGGGACACTTCGCTCAGAATGACGCCCCGATCGGGATGACAACTTAGCGGCAAAGGCCAATGCGTGCGTCAGGGCACGTTCGCTGCGCTCAGTGCGGGCAGGCGGGATGACAACGTA
>DASYZC010000091.1:0-8176 GCA_035949735.1 Candidatus Acidiferrales bacterium
CTCATCGGCCTTTTCGGTCTTGGCTGGCTCACTGTTCTGGCCAGCACGATGCTGATCAGCCACGCGGACCTTTTTGGCTTGCGGCAGGTCGGTTTCTACTTGCGCGGTAAGCCATATGAGCACATTGGCTTCAAGGCACCCGCGCTCTACAAGGGCGTTCGCCACCCGATTTACCTCGGATTCCTAATCGCCTTCTGGGCGACGCCCAAGATGACCTACGGCCACCTGCTGTTTGCCGTGGCGACAACGTGCTACATCCTCTTAGCCATTCAGTTTGAGGAGCACGATCTGATTTCTTACTTTGGGGATGCCTACAGGCAGTACCGATTGCGGACCCCGATGCTTTTTCCGTTTACGAAGCGCGCAAAATAACCCTGGCACCCGTTGTCGCCCGCGTAACACCGAGGCTGGTCGAGTTTGCTTGAGGAGAAACCATGGCAAGCAATCAGAGCCGTATTTTGACCACGCACGTCGGGAGTCTAGTCCGGCCGCCTAAGTTAGTCGCTTTCCTGAAGGAAATCGAGGCGGACCGCCCCTATGACCAAGTTGCGCACGCCGCGTGTTTACAGGAATCCATCGCCGAAGTGGTTCGGCAACAAGCGGAAGCCGGCGTAGACATCGTCAGCGACGGCGAGTTTGGAAAGACCGATAACTGGGCCTGGTACATCCACCAGCGAATCTCTGGTTTCACCCAGCGGCCGGCCACTGAAGATGAACTCAAAGATCCCCTAATGGCCAACAGCATGGGGCAGGACTTCAAAACCTTTCCGGAATTTTACGCCGAGTATTTTCCCACGCAGAATTTCAAAGTGCGGGCCTCCAACGTTACGACCGTCTGCACCGGCCCGATTCGTTACGTTGGCCACGCGCTCATTCAGCGTGATATAGAAAATCTCAAGGCCGCGGTCGCTAAGGTCCAGGTCGTTGATGCGTTCCTTCCTTTAGTTGCGCCCGCGAGCGCGTTCCCATTCTTCAAGAATGAATACTACAAGGACGAAGAGACTCTTCTATTTGCGCTGGCCGACGCCCTTCGCGAGGAATACAAGGCCGTGCTGGATGCGGGGCTTCGCGTTCAGATTGACGACGCATTTCTTCCTTACACGTACGAGCGCATTGTTCCGCCGTTGACGCTGGCGCAGTATCGGAAGTGGGCGGAGCTGCGCATCGACGCGCTCAACCACGCTCTGGAAGGTCTTCCGCAGGAGAGAATCCGCTATCACATCTGCTGGGGTAGTTGGAACGCTCCGCACACCCACGATGTACCGTTGAAGGACATCATCGACTTGATTCTCAAGCTGCGGGTCGGAGGTTATCAATTCGAAGCCGCGAACGTGCGCCACGAGCACGAGTGGAAGGTGTGGCAAAGCGTGAAGGTGCCCGAAGGGCGGGTGTTGATCCCAGGTGTGATCAGCCATGCCACAAATGTCGTGGAGCACCCCGAACTGGTTGCGGATCGCCTGGTGTGCTTCGCCAATATTGTTGGGCGCGAAAACGTGATGGCCGGAACGGATTGCGGTTTTGCACAAGGCCCGTTCACCCGCAGAGTACACCCGACGATTCAGTGGGCGAAGCTCCGCGCCCAGGCGGAAGGTGCGAAGCTCGCCACCGAAAGACTATGGGGTAGCAGACGATCCGCCGCCTGATACGCTTGCGGGGTTTGTGGTGTCATTTGCTGTGGAAGGTTGGTGGCGGCCTCGAAAGAAAGGGCCGCCACCTGCTCACAGAGGATTCTCTTTCTACTGGGATTCTGTAAGAAGTCTGCTGGCCGCGACAGGGAGAGTCGCGACAGCGGGCACTCTAATAAATAGATCGTATTGAAACTTTCCCTTTCCAAACATCTGTTCCATTTTTAGCTTCAGCTCATCCATGTTGTGACAAGTTCGTGAGATTCCGACGAGCATCCAAATGTGTTCGACCAGTTTCCGCAAACCGTACTGGCTCGTAAGCCACTGGTGGTAGTTCTGTCCCTTTTGAGGCTTGGGCGCGTTTTCTTTAAGCCAGACAGCAACATCCTTGTCGAGGTATTCATAAACGAGGGCCATTACAAGGCTTCCCCAATACTTCGGCCTACTTGTTACGCTACCATGCCAATTCGTAAGCCTTCCGAACTCAAGCCACAACTCATCGGGAAAGGTTTTTTCCCACTTCCTCATTTCCTTTTCTAAGTAGGCGCGCAATTTCACCTGTAGCGCGTCCTCCTCGCGCACTACTTGGTATCCGGTCGCCTCATCAATAAGCGCGTCCAACCCGACCTTCGCGCAAGCTGCTAGGAACATGCTTGCCTTCGCAGCCATCGCGATCTGGCGGGGTGTCAGTTTTACTTTTGGCGGCTTTTCTTGGCTCGCCTGAAACGCTGCCACTAAACTCTGGCAAATCTCTATTAAAAGGTCTGCAGGTAAGCCCTTGACCTCTCGGCCTAATTGCTCGACCTCTGGCAGTCGAAAAGACACCATGTTCGCGACTACCAAGTCTATGTCCAGAAACGGCTTAAGGTTTTGCGACCGCAGGTATCCTTCTAGGTCGCCCTGAAACTTAAATCCGCTCAACATTTCGGTTGTTGCGGTTCTGCCGATTACCCGCTGTCCATTATCCAGGACATAGCAGGGAAGGTTAACGTCTAGGAGATTCAGGGCGCCCTTATATTTCGCTGTAGGCAAGCCAGAAGTCGTCGCGACATCATCGCGAACCAAAACAATGGGCTGATACCCCTTTTCTCTTGCCCACCTCGCTTGGACAGCTTTCCTCGCGATCTCGCTGCGTTCCTGCTGCGTTAGCTTGGCTGCCCTAGCTTCCCCGCCTTTCGCAGCACCCAGCTTCGCGAGCGCCTTTCCTGCTTTTGAGGCTCCCTTTTCATTACTCATAATCTTCCTCCGCGCGCCAACCTTACATCTGGACGGAGAGCTTGTCAATACTTGCCCGTGCAAATAGTTTATCTCGCTACTTGCATGGGCAAGTATAAGGGCGCGCAAAACGAAAGCCCGCTTCCGATGCCACTGAGAACGGGGCTCAATCCAGCAGCGCGGTAAGCCGCACGGCGACTGAATCGCCACATCCCTTGTCGAACGGCAGAACCTCACGGTCAGTATGCAACCTCGCCGATTCACACGGCTCACCAACATTTGACACCAGGAGCTTTTTATACTAGACTGATTTAGTACTTTATGAACTTAGCGGCGACCAAAACCCGTTGCGCCTGTTGTTGTAGCATCGCGCCGATGTGCGCGTGTGCGAGGGCGTTGGGTTCCTGAGCTAAGTTCGCAACAAGACAAGGCTTGAGTTCCACCCGCCCTCGGGAAATCCCCGGGAGGCGGGTTTTTTTATGGTCGTCAGCGAGTACCTGTTGCATCTGTACAAGGAGGAAGAGGAGCAGATGGGGTTACCAAGCCAACTCGACCATCTGAAAATGCTCGAAGCCGAGAGCATTTTCATCCTGCGCGAAGCCGCGGCGGAATTCGCGCATCCGGTAATGCTGTATTCGATCGGCAAGGATTCGTCGGTAATGTTGCGCCTCGCGCAGAAGGCATTTTATCCGGGCAAGATTCCCTTTCCGCTTCTGCACATCGATACCAGTTACAAATTTCCTGAAATGATCGAATTTCGCGATTGGTACGCCAAGCATGTGGGCGCCCAACTGATCGTGCACAAGAATCAGAAGGCACTCGACGACGGCGCCAATCCCTACACGCTGGGCACGCAGAAATGCTGCGGCTTTCTGAAGACACGTTCGCTATTGGACGGCTTGGCCGAAGGTGGATTCGATGCGGCTTTCGGAGGAGCGCGCCGCGACGAAGAAAAGTCGCGCGCCAAGGAGCGCGTCTATTCGTTTCGCGATTCCCTTGGTCAGTGGGATCCGAAAAACCAGCGCCCCGAACTCTGGAGTCTCTACAATAGCCGCCACCACAAGGGCGAGAGCATCCGCGTTTTCCCTCTTTCGAATTGGACCGAGCTGGATGTCTGGCTGTACATCCACTCGGAGAAAATTCCCATCGTTCCGCTGTATTTCGCCAAGGAAAGGGAAGCGGTGGTGCGCGGCGGATCCATTCTGCTTTTGCAAACGGGCGTGCACCTGCTGCCGGGAGAGAAAGCGCAAATGGTGAAGTGCCGGATGCGTTCGCTGGGATGCGTTCCTTGCACCGGCGCGATTCGCTCCGATGCGGATACTGTTCCGAAGGTCATCGAGGAGATGATTTCGTTCCGGCGTTCCGAGCGCGAGAATCGCGTGATCGATCATGACGAGGAAGGCTCGATGGAGATCAAGAAACGCGAGGGGTATTTTTAGTGTCCACCGTAACTCCAGAACCGGCTGAGGCGTCGTCCACCACTCAGGTGCCAGCGGCGGAAGTCGCCGCGCGCGAGGGACCATCGACGGCCGCAGCCGGATTGCTGCGATTTTCCACTGCGGGCAGTGTGGACGACGGCAAATCCACTCTGATCGGGCGCCTGCTGTACGACAGCAAATCCGTCCTCGAAGATCAGCTCGCTTCCGTGCAGAAGAGCAAAATCAACCGTTCGAGCGGCCCCATTGATTTTTCGTTGCTCACGGACGGCCTCCGCGCCGAGCGCGAGCAGGGAATCACCATCGACGTAGCCTACCGGTATTTCTCCACGCCGCGCCGTAAATTCATCATCGCGGATACTCCCGGCCACGAGCAGTACACGCGCAATATGGCCACGGGCGCTTCAACCGCCGAGGCCGCCGTTGTCCTTATGGATGCAACC
This sequence comes from Candidatus Acidiferrales bacterium, assembly GCA_035949735.1. Lineage (GTDB taxonomy): Bacteria > Acidobacteriota > Terriglobia > Acidiferrales > UBA7541 > Palsa-295. Next base: position 4,720 of record DASYZC010000091.1, read on the forward strand.
AAGGGAGTTTTGCGGCAGTCGCGCCGCCATGCGTATATCGCGCATCTGCTCGGGGTGCGACACATCGTTGCCGCCGTAAACAAAATGGATTTGGTTGGCTTTTCGCAGGAAGTATTTGAACGCATCTCCGCCGAATTTCGCGAGTTTGCCGATCAGCTGGGAATTCGCAATGTCTACGCAGTGCCGGTAAGCGCGCTCGAGGGCGATAACGTAGTGCGTCGCAGCAAGCGTATGCCGTGGTTTGAGGGCCCCGCGCTGCTCGAACATCTGGAATCGCTGCCCGCCGGCGCGGACTCGACTTCAGGACCGTTGCGATTCCCCGTACAGTATGTGATTCGCCCGGATGCGAGTTTCCGCGGCTTCGCAGGCCAAGTAGTTTCAGGAGAAATCCGCCCCGGCGCAAGCATCATGGCACTGCCTTCGGGCGTGAAGACGCGCGTGCAATCCATCGTCGCTTTTGAAGAGGAACTGGAATCCGCCGGCCCGGGAAATTCGGTCACGGTCACGCTCGAAGATGAAATCGATATCAGCCGCGGCGATATGCTGGTTGCAGAAGATCAACGCTCCGCCGCCGGCACGGAATTTCAGGCCACGCTCGTGTGGATGCACTCCGAGCCGCTCGATCCCCACAAGATTTACGTGCTAAAGCATACGACCAAGACCGTCCGCGCCCGCGTGAATCAGATTCGCTACCGCGTGGACATCAATACGCTCCAGCATGCGCCGGCAACGAAACTGGAGCTGAACGAAATCGGCGCGGTGGATGTGAAAACCACTCTGCCGCTTTTCTTCGATCCTTATCAATCGAATCGCACCACCGGCAGCTTCATTTTGATTGACCCGCTGCACAACGCCACCGTCGCCGCGGGAATCATCGAGCGCGCGATTGACACGGGATCGCGGGCCACCTCCGCGCATCGAAAGCACAGTACCAAGGAAGAACGCATCCTGCGCTTCGGCCATCCCGCGGCCGCCGTTTGGTTGAAGGGGCGGCCCCACGTCGCCGAACTCGTCGAGCGCCAGCTATTTGACGAAGGCTGGCAGGTGCAACTCGCCAGCTCCAATGATTTTCTTTCGCACGAGCTTGTCACGGTGGCCAAGGCATTTCGCCTCTCCGGCTACATCACCGTATTTTGTCCGCTCGACGATGGCACGGACCAAAAACAAGTCGTTCGCGCCATTTTCGGCCCCGAATCATTTTTCGCCGTGCGCATCACCGACGATTCCGATGAAGAGGCAGTCGAGCGCATCATGAAGGTTCTGCGAAAATGGCGCTCCACCTATTCCGATACGCACAAGGACAAGCCATGAGCCAGCCGCCCATCCTCGCCGAAGAATTCGAGACGCTTTCCGCCGAAGCTGCAATCGACCGGCTGCTCGCCGAAAATAGCGCCGCGGCGAAAAAAGAGTCCATCTGCCTCACATGTAGTTTTCAAGCAGAAGACATGATCGTGCTCGATCTGCTGCGCCGGCGTTTGCCGGATATTCCCGTGCTCTTCCTCGACACCGGCTATCACTTCGCGGAAACCTACGCCTACCGCGATCGCATGGCCCAGGCCTGGAATTTGAATATCCGAAATCTCGCGGCCAAGCAGTCCGTGCCTGAACAGGAAGCTCAATTCGGCATTCTCAATCGCACCGATCCAACCCGCTGCTGCCACCTTCGAAAGGTCGAGCCTCTTTTCAGCGCGCTCGAGGAATTCGACCTCTGGTTCACGGGCCTGCGCCGCGAACAATCGCCCACGCGCAAGAATCTGAAAGTGGTCGAGCACCACGAACTGCCGTCAGGCAAAGTGCTTCTGAAGGCGAGCCCGCTGGCGGCTTGGACGTGGGGCCAAATCTGGAAATATACCGCTGAGAATAAAATCGATTATCTGCCGCTTTACGATTCCGGCTACCGAAGCATCGGCTGCGAACCGTGCACCGCGATTCCCGCCGAAGGCGCCGATCCGCGCTCGGGCCGATGGGGTGGCGCCAAGCTCGAATGCGGGATCCACACCGAGTCCAAGCGGACGGTGTGATGCACATCCTGATCGGTTTCCTGATCGCGCTCGCGGTCGGCCTCACGGGGATTGGCGGCGGCAGCTTCACGGTGCCTGCCCTCGTCCTGATCGCGCGCATCTCGGCTGAAACGGCGGTGGGAACCGCCTTCGTATTTGCCGGCGTGCTGCGGCTGATTGCCGCTCCGTTCTATCTCGCGGGACGCCACATCCACGGCCGCTACTTGTGGTTGCTCTCCTTGGGCGCGGTTCCCGGCCTTTTGTTGGGCACTTACATTCTGCGCCTTCTCAGTAGCAACGCGAATAGTCCTGTCGTCGTGATTCTTCTCGGCGTGCTGCTCACCGCGTCATCCAGCATCACTTTTATTCCCCGCGCCCAGAATCGCAATTTCGCCAAAAAGAATTCGCGCTGGCTGCCTTGGCTGGCATTGCCGATCGGTGTCGAAGCAGGATTTTCTTCGGCTGGCGCGGGTGCGCTAGGCACCGTCCTTCTGCTGAATTATTCGGAGATGACTCCTCCGGAAGTCGTCGGCACCGATATCCTTTTTGGTCTCGTCCTGGCGGTGCTCGGCAGCGCGTTCCATTGGAGATTTGGCTCGATCAATGGTCGCGTCCTGGTGCAATTGCTCGAGGGGGGAATCCCGGGCGTCATCATCGGATGCGCATCGGCGCGCTATCTGCCCGCGCGAAAATTGAAGCTCGTGATCGCCCTGATCGCTATTTTTGCGGGACTACAACTGGTGTGGAGCGGTTCGCGAGCACTAATGTCCCGGCGCGCCCATAAAGCCACCGGAGCTGCTAAGGTTAGCGAACCCCCCACAAGCTTCCGTACTGCTGAAGAATGTTTGGCTGGTTGATCGTGCGCGCCATGCGGAGAGCAAAGGCTGGCCGGAAGCCATTGCTGTAGCCGGACGAGCGTTGCAAATCTGAAGGTCTGTGGTGATTACAGGTCAAAACCAAGCTGCAGCTTCGCCGCTTCGGACATAAGGCTGGGGTTCCAAGGCGGGTCGAACACGATTTCCACGTGAACTTCCTTCACATCCGGCAGATGGGCGAGCTTGTTCTCCACATCGGCCTTGAGCACGTTGCCCATGCCGCAGCCGGGAGCTGTCATGGACATTTTTATGTCGATCCGATGGCCGCCCTGATCGAGCGGGGCTGTCACGCAGGAGTAGATGAGCCCCAGATCGGCGATATTTACCGGTATTTCGGGATCAAAGACCGTCTTTAGCTGATCCCAGACCATCTTCTCGCTAAAAGCAGCCTCCTGGCCCGTAGGGACGCCCTGTGCGGGTGCACCGGCAGCGGGCGGCGTGAGTCCCAGCGCATCCGCGTCCTTTACGTCAATGCGGAACATTCCGTGCGCGCTGGTCACCGTCCAGCTGCTTCCCAGAAACTGCATGACGCGCACGCCCGTGCCTGAGGGCAGCACGCCCTTCGTGCCGCTCGGAATTTCT